>JAZSCC010000222.1:0-4356 GCA_045602685.1 Acutalibacteraceae bacterium
CAACAGATGTTAAATAACATTAAAAAGATAAATTCACTATCTAATATCATAGCGGATTTTGTTTAAATATTTTGTTGTAATATGGATGAAATTAAATACTATTTTTGTCGAAATACATCTAATAGCAACGGTCTGATATCCCCTGCTAAATAAAGTGAGCCGAAAACAATCACCGTTGTGTCTTTTTTAACTAAATCAAGTGCTTTTTCATAACTTTCGGCAACCGATACTTCATCACAAATATTTTGGCAAAGGTGTTTTAAAGCGTCTGCTTCCATCGTACGAGCGTTAGACTCTACTTTAACGGCAATCATTTTTTTGAATTTCCCTTTAAGACATAACAATGCATCACCAATGTCCTTATCAGCCATAAAACCGACGATTGCGGTTGAATTTTTAATGTTGGAATCGGTCAAAAGTCGGTTTAAAGCCTCGGTTCCGTTAGGGTTATGAGAGCCGTCTAAAATCACCAAAGGTTCTATTGATATTACCTCGCATCGAGCCGGGGAAACCGCGTTTTCCAAGCCTAATTTAATTGCATCAGGTGATATTTCGGGATAAGCAGTCTTCACCGCTAAAACAGCATTCAGCGCATTACTGATTTGATGATTACCTGCTAAACGTAATTTATATGTTTCGTCCTGCCAGGAAAATTCACTGCCGAAAACATCGGCACAAAGCACCTTTACCTCATTTTTATCGGTAACAGCAATCTCACATTTACGCTCTTTTGCCACATTTTTAATAATTGTCAAAGACTCATTCGAATTATCTTTAGTGGTCACAACAGGACAGTGCTGCTTTATAACACCGCATTTTTCAAATGCAATTTCTGCTTCGGTTTCACCTAAAATTCCTGTATGGTCGAGCGCAATTCGTGTAATCACAGAGGCTTTCGGCTTTTTTATAACGTTGGTCGCATCCAGTCTGCCGCCAAGTCCCACCTCTAACACCACCGTATCACAACACTGCTCCTTAAAATAAAGAAAAGCAACTGCAGTGATAAACTCAAACTCGGTTATCGGGCAACCGTCATCAGACATTAATTCAACTGCCGATTTCACCCTTTCGGTATACACACCTAAATCTTCATTAGAAATATACTCACCGTTGATTTGAATTCGCTCATTAAACTCAGTAACAAAGGGCGAAATATACAGTCCGGTCTTCTTTCCCGATGCTTGCAGGATACTGCTAATCATTGTACAGGTTGAGCCTTTGCCGTTAGTACCCGCAACGTGAATAATCTCTAAATTTTCCTGCGGATTTCCTAAAACCTTAAGCAACTCGGTAATTCGCTCTAACCCCGGTCTTGAGCCGAAACGCATAAGCGAATGAATATATTGTAATGCTTCATTGTAAAGCATTAAAACACCTCATTTTTAAAAAGCGGACGGGGTTCCGTCCGCTTTAAGAAATTACATTTTAGACTTAATATCAGAAATTGAAGCCTCAAGTAAAGCTATCTTATCAACTGCCTTTTGATAAGACTCACGCTGTACGGCAACAACCTTTTCGGGTGCTTTTGCCATAAATGCTTCATTATTTAGCTTTGAGCCAAAGAAATCTCTATCCTTTTCGGCTGCAGCCAACTCCTTGTTTAAGCGCTCTAATTCTTTCAAAAAATCAACGAGCTCGTTCATAGGAATCTGAACAACTGCATCTGTTGTAACAACACGAACAGCACCCTCAACAGCCTGACTGTCGGTTGAAACCTCAACCTCAGAAGCCGAAGCCAAACGTGTCATAAACACGGCACAGTTTTCAAAAGTTTCTTTGACATCGGTTGTAATGAACAATTTCGCCTTTTTAGAAGGCGGAACGTTCATTTCGGCTCTACGGTTACGAACTGCCTTAATAACATTCATAACCTTTTCAAACTCTGCCTCTTCTGATGCAAAGTTTAAACAGTCGCAAGCAGTCGGCCAGCTTGATACCATAATAGACTCACCCTCGTGAGGTAAAGCCTGCCAAATTTCCTCGGTAATGAACGGCATAAAGGGATGCAACAACTTTAAAGTATTAGATAAAACGTATACCAAAACTGCCTTTGCGGTAGCCTTAGCCTCCGAATTATCCGAGTTCAAGCGTACCTTAGTAAGCTCAATATACCAATCACAGTAAATATCCCAGATGAAGTCATAAAGTTTGGAAACTGCAAGACCGATTTCAAACTTATCAAGGTTTTCTGTAACCTCTTTTACAACGTTATTAAACTTAGACAGTACCCACTTATCCTCTAATGAAAGATTTTCAGGTACATACGGTGCAGGTTCGTTTTCGTCCAAATTCATTAAAACAAAACGCGCAGCGTTCCAAAGTTTATTTGCAAAGTTACGGCTTGCTTCTACTCTTTCTGCAGAGTAACGCATATCGTTACCCGGAGTATTACCGGTAGCCAATGTAAAGCGAAGTGCATCAGCGCCGTACTTTTCAATTTCTTCGAGCGGGTCGATACCGTTGCCCAAGGATTTAGACATTTTTCTGCCCTGAGCATCCCTTACAATTCCGTGGAAAAGAACGGTATCAAACGGTGCTTTGCCGGTATATTCTAATCCTGAGAAAATCATTCGGGCAACCCAGAAAAATATAATATCATAACCCGTAACAAGCGTACTTGTGGGGTAGAAATATTTTAAGTCAATATTGTTTTCAGGCCAACCTAATGTTGAGAACGGCCAAAGTGCCGACGAGAACCAAGTATCCAAGGTGTCCTCATCCATTCTAACCTTGCCTCCGCACTTGGGACAAACCTCTACATCGGTACGGCTGACTGTAGTTTCACCGCACTCGTCACAGTACCAGGCAGGAATTCTATGACCCCACCACAGCTGACGGGAAATACACCAATCCTTGATATTTTCCATCCAGTTATAATAGGTTTTTTCAAATCTGCCCGGAATGAGCTTAATCTCACCCTTTTTGACAACGTCAATCGCGGGCTCGGCTAACGGTTGCATTTTTACAAACCACTGCTTTGAAATACGCGGTTCAACAATAGTTGAGCAACGGTAACAGCTGCCAACATTATGCTTCATGGGCTCAACCTTTACAAGATATCCACCCTCTTCAAGGTCGGCTACCATTGCCTTACGAGCCTCATAGCGGTCCATACCCTCATATTTTCCGCCCAACTCATTGATATGAGCATCATCGGTCATAACATTGATAATAGGTAAGTTGTGACGAAGTCCAACTTCAAAGTCATTCGGGTCATGAGCCGGAGTAATTTTAACGACACCGGTACCAAAATCCATTTCAACATAAGTATCGGCAACAACGGGGATTTCACGGCCAACCAACGGCAAAGTAACCGCCTTGCCTACCAAATGTTTATATCTTTCGTCATCAGGATGAACTGCAACGGCAGTATCACCCAACAAGGTTTCGGGGCGTGTAGTTGCAAGCTCAATAAACTCATCTGTACCGGTAACAGGATAGCGAATATGCCAGAAGTTACCGTCCTTTTCGCTATAATCAACCTCAGCGTCCGAAATAGAAGTCAAGCAATGCGGACACCAGTTAATAATGCGCTCACCGCGATAGATTAAACCCTTTTCATAAAGGCGGACAAAAACCTCTCTTACGGCTTTTGAACAACCCTCATCAAGTGTAAACCTTTCTCTTTCCCAATCGCAAGAAGTACCCAACTTCTTTAACTGTTCAATAATTCTGCCGCCAAACTTTTCTTTCCAAGCCCAAGCTCTTTCTAAGAACTTCTCACGGCCTATATCCTCTTTAGATATACCCTCGGCACGCATTGCTTCAACAATTTTTGCTTCGGTAGCAATGGATGCGTGGTCGGTACCGGGAAGCCAAAGTGCAGAATAGCCCTGCATTCTTCTCCATCTAATGAGAATATCCTGCAAGGTTTCGTCCAAAGCGTGTCCCATATGAAGCTGACCGGTAATATTCGGTGGTGGAATAACGATGGTATACGGCTTTTTCTTTTGGTCTACTTCAGCGTGGAAATAGTTGCCTTTAAGCCAAAAATCATACGTCCTATCCTCAACGGCAGACGGATTATATACCTTTTCAAGCTCTTTAGCCATTAAATTCAATCCTTTCGGAAAACTATTAGAAGTATAATGATTATAGAATGTCGAAACGCCCTAAAGCGTTCCGACAAGCCGATTATATCGGCTTTTGCCAATTCAAACTAATAATAATTTGAATTGGCTCGATATTCATTGCAACGGTTAAAGTCAAATTTTCAAAGAAAATTTGTGCCCAAATCTAAGATTTGGTATCGAAATAGTGCTTTTTAAACACTATTTCGACTTTCTATAACCGTTATAATATATCATCAGACAAAAAAAGTCAACATTTACAATAGTTTCTAAGCATAATTTATTA
>JAZSCC010000223.1:0-2825 GCA_045602685.1 Acutalibacteraceae bacterium
CCTATTGACAAAATTCACTTTTTTTTATAAAATTAATTGAAACGGAAGTGGGTGTTTTTTTGAAGTATATATTTATTATAAATCCTGCGGCGGGTGGCAGAGATGCTACAGAATTTGTTAAGTCTTCAGTTGAAAAATTAGATATTGATTATGAAATATACTGTACTAAAAAACCGGGCGATGCTACTGAATTTGTAAAATCACTAAACGGTGATGGGAATCACTACAGAGTATTTGCCTGTGGTGGTGACGGCACATTTAATGAGGTCGCTTCGGGCGCTATCGGTAGTGAAAATATTGCTGTTTCGGTTTTCCCTTGCGGGAGCGGAAACGATTACATAAAATATTATGCAACGGTTGATGAATTCAAAGACCTTGAAAGTCTTGTAAACGGTTTTGAAACACAGGTTGATGCTATGAGCGTTAATGGGAAATATGCCGTTAATTTCGTGCATTTCGGTTTTGATTCGGCTTGTCTTATGACTATGCTTAAGGTGCGTCGTAAATGGTTAATCGGCGGTAAAAACGCGTATACCACAGGTATTGTGACTGCTCTTGTTAACGGTATGAAGCATAAATGCAGAGTTTTTGTTGACGGTGAACAGATTGGCACCGATAAAATGTTATTATGTACTGTCGGCAACGGAAAATATGTCGGCGGTAAGTACAAATGTGCACCTTTTTCAGATAATGCTGACGGATTACTTGAAATTTGTCACGTTAATCCGATTTCCCGCGCGCGATTTATCACACTTATTAGTGCATACGTTAATGGCACTCATTTACAGGATGAACGCTTTAAGAAAATCGTTAATTACCGTAGAGGTCAAGTGGTAGAGGTTGAGTCCTTGAGAGGAAAAGAGATGCATTATTCTATTGACGGTGAACTGAATTTTGCATCCAAATTCAAGGTCGAAATTTTACCCAAGGCTTTAAAATTTATTGTGCCTAAAAAGGTCTATGAGGCCCTCGATTTGAAAGGGGACGAAAAGGTTGCTGATTAAAATCATTGTCGTTTTGGCCGTTTTAACTGAGACACTTTTGTGTCTTTTTACCGATATTGTTGGCGGTTGGACTGATATTTGGGTTCCGGTTGTACTTTTTTTTACTCTTACTGTCGGAATTTTCATTGCTTATTTGCTCTTACTGGCGGTGATTTCTCTTTTTGTTAATCTAAAAAAGCCTTGTGATAAGCCAAATAATTTTTTCATAACCAATATTAACCTTGTTATTGAACTTATACTGTGGTTTTTGAGGGGTAAGGTTAGTTATAGCGGATTCGGGAAAATACCGATTGACAGAAAATTTTTACTTGTTTCGAACCACCGTTCTATGATTGATGCTTTTGTTCTTGTTAATATGTTGAAGGATTTTCCGGTCTCTTTTATATCTAAACCTGAAAACTTCAAATTGCCGTTAATTGGCGCTTTCATGCATAAAAGCGGATTCTTGGCTATTGACCGTGAAAACGCCAGAAACGCTATGAAAACAATACATAAAGCTACAGATTTTATAAAAAATGATATAGCATCTGTGGTTGTTTATCCTGAAGGTACACGCAGTAAAACGGGTGAGTTGCTCGAGTTTAAAGACGGTGTGTTTTACATTTGTAAAAAAACAAAATGTCCTGTTGTGGTTGTTACAACCGATAACGTTGAAAAGGTATTAAAGAGATTTCCGTTTAAGAGTACAGTTATAAATGTTGATGTATTGGCAGTATTAGAACCGGAAAGTTTTGAGGACAAAACTACACATCAAATAAGTAATGAAGTTCGTAATATGATGTTGGAGCATTTAGGTAAATAAAAAAAGAGGGCAGTCGATTGACTGACCTCTTTTTTATTATTTTTTCAAATCTTTAAGACTTAAATTTACTTTGTCTTTTTCAGAAAGCAAGACCTCAAAATTTTCGTCGAAAGGCCAATTGATGCCTACATCGGGGTCGTTCCACATTAAACCGCCCTCGTCATTTGGGTGATAGAAATCATCTACCTTGTAGACAAATTCTGCTTCGTCAGAAAGAACCACAAATCCGTGAGCAAAACCTTTTGGAATGAAAAATTGGCGTTTGTTTTCAGAGCTTAAAATTACACCTTCGTATTTACCGTAGGTTGGACTGTTGGGACGCAGGTCTACGGCCACATCATAAACCTCACCCGAAATAACACGCACTAACTTAGATTGCGGAAACTGCTTTTGAAAATGTAATCCTCTTAAAACACCTTTTTTTGATTTGGACTGATTATCCTGCACAAATGTTACATTAATTCCGGCTTCGCAAAAATCGTTATATTGATAGGTCTCTAAAAAATAACCGCGGTTATCACCAAAAACGGTAGGTTCTATAATAATGACACCGTCAATAGATGTTTTTATAAAATTGAATTTTCCCATAATTATTTATCCTTGTACATCTTTTCATAGTATTTCTGGTATTCACCGCTGGTAACGTTCTTAACCCAATCCTGATTATCGAGATACCACTTTAAAGTCTTTTTAATACCGACTTCAAAGCATGTTTCAGGATACCAACCAAGGTCATTTTTTATCTTTTCAGGGTCTATGCCGTATCTGCGGTCGTGACCTTTGCGGTCGGTAACATACTTAATCATATGCTCGCCGACAGTTTCATCGACGTTTTCTTTAATGTATTGAATAATTGTTTTCACAATAAAGATATTCGGACGTTCGTTATGTCCGCCTACGTTATAAACCTCACCGTCAATACCGTCACGGATAACCATATCAATAGCCTTGCAATGGTCATCAACATACAGCCAATCTCTTACCTGCATACCGTCGCCGTAAACCGGTAAGTCTTTATG
>JAZSCC010000224.1:0-4493 GCA_045602685.1 Acutalibacteraceae bacterium
GTGCCGAGGAAAAGGGTAAGGGCTTGGAAAAAAGTGCAATGGGTGTTGTAGGCTTGGAAACAGCCTTCCCCGTGATGTATACCAATCTTGTTAAAACCGGAATTATTACTTTAGAAAAATTGGTCGAACTTATGTCAATAAATCCCCGTAAGCGTTTTGGGCTGCCTGAAACTGAGGATTTTACCGTGTTTGATTTAAACGCCGGATACATTGTCAATCCTGATGAATTTTTGACAAAGGGCAGAAGCACGCCGTTTGAGGGTGATACTGTTTTCGGCAAATGTAAATTAACCGTTTGTGACGGCAAGGCAGTTTATTGTGACGAATAATTGAATAATTGTTTAAAATTGAAATTTAAGATAGATACAGTGTTTTGGAGGAACTAATAATGGCAAAGAGAACAGACTTGAAAAAAATTCTTATCATCGGCTCGGGCCCGATTGTTATCGGTCAGGCTGCCGAGTTTGACTATGCGGGTACTCAAGCCTGCTTGGCGTTAAAAGAGGAGGGATATGAGGTTGTATTGTGCAACTCTAACCCTGCTACAATAATGACTGATACTACCATTGCTGATAAGGTTTATATGGAACCGCTGACTTTGGAGTATATTGCAAAAATTCTTCGATACGAGCGTCCTGATGCTATAGTTCCCGGCATTGGCGGACAGACAGGCCTTAATCTTGCTATGCAGTTGGAGAAAAAGGGTGTTTTAAAGGAGTGCGGTGTAGAACTTTTAGGTACTAACAGTGAAAGTATCGAGCGCGCCGAGGACCGCGAGTTGTTTAAGGAACTCTGCGAGTCTATTGGCGAGCCGGTTATTCCTTCTGAAATCACATACAGCATTGAAGAAGCCAAAGAAGCAGCAGCCAGAATCGGTTATCCTGTAGTCTTGCGTCCTGCCTTTACATTGGGCGGTACCGGTGGCGGTTTTGCTTATAACGAGGACGAGCTTGTAGAGGTCGGTCTTAACGCTTTCAAGCTTTCTCCCGTTAATCAGGTGCTTATCGAAAAGAGTGTTAAGGGTTATAAGGAAATTGAGTTTGAGGTTATGCGTGACTCTAATGACCACGCAATTACTATCTGTGGTATGGAAAACATTGACCCGGTCGGTGTTCATACCGGTGACTCGATAGTTGTAGCACCTGTTATGACCTTGAATGAGCACGACCTTAAGATGCTTAATGACAGTGCTATTAAACTGATAAAAGAGTTGAAAATAGAGGGTGGCTGTAACGTTCAGTTTGCCTTGAATCCAAATACCAGTGAATACTATCTTATAGAGGTTAACCCTCGTGTTTCCCGTTCTTCTGCTTTGGCTTCCAAGGCCTCGGGTTACCCGATTGCGCGTGTTACTGCTAAGATTGCGGTGGGTATGTCCTTAGAGGAAATTAAGATTGCCAACACTAACGCCGCCTTTGAGCCGAAGTTGGACTATGTTATCGCAAAGTTGCCCCGTTTCCCGTTCGATAAGTTTACCAGTGCCACAAACAAACTAGGCACTCAAATGAAGGCAACCGGCGAGATTATGGGTATTGGTTCCAACCTTGAGGAAGCACTTTTAAAGGGTACCCGTTCACTTGAAATCGGTGTAAATCACATTTATATGTCCAAGTTTGATAATATGAGTGTGGAAGAACTGCTCGAATATATCAAGGAATTCCGTTCGGACAACATTTTTGCTATTGCAGAGTTGTTGGCTCGCGGTGTAACTGTTCAGGAAATTCATAAAATTACCGAAATTACTGAATTTTTCTTGGAATCCATCAAGAAAATAGTTGATATGGAAGAAAACTTAAAAGCTCATAAAGAGGATAGGGAAACTCTGCTTGCCGCAAAGAAAATGGGCTTCTCCGATAAATATGTTGCACGTATGTGGAGCTGCAATGAAATGGATGTTTATAACTTCCGCAAAGCACATAATATGTTCCCTTCGTTCAGAATGGTTGATACCTGTCACACAAATGCATACATTCCTTACTTCTATTCGTCATATACCGGAGAAAATGCATCGGTTTTGACTGACAAGAAAAAGATTGTAGTGCTTGGTGCAGGTCCTATCAGAATCGGTCAGGGCGTTGAGTTTGATTATTCCACTGTTCACGCTGTTATGACCATTAAAAACGCCGGTTATGAGGCAATTATTATCAACAATAACCCCGAAACCGTTTCCACTGATTATACAACTGCCGATAAGCTTTATTTTGAGCCGTTGACTCCTGAGGATGTTATGAATATCATTGAGTTTGAAAAACCGGAGGGTGTTGTAGCATCGTTGGGTGGTCAGACTGCTATTAACCTGGCTCAACCGTTATTCGACCGTGGTGTTAAAATCATCGGTACCGACTGTGCTGCTATTGACCGAGCCGAAGACAGAAACGCATTTGAAAATTTACTTAATGAGTTGGATATTCCCCGTGCAAAAGGTCAGGCTGTAACAAACATTGAAGATGGTATTAAAGCTGCTGCAGAAATCGGTTACCCCGTGCTTGTACGTCCGTCATTTGTTTTGGGTGGCAGAGCAATGCAGATTGTTGCCAACGAGGAACAACTTAAGCATTACTTGAAAACTGCTGTTGAGGTAGATGAGGACAAACCGGTTTTGGTTGATAAGTATATTGAGGGCCGTGAGGTTGAGATTGACGCAATCTGTGACGGACGCGATGTGTTTGTCCCCGGTATTATGGAACTTGTTGAGCGTACCGGTATTCACTCGGGTGACTCAATTAGTGTTTATCCTTCCTTTAGTATTTCAAACAAGGTTAAGGGTATTATCTTACAGTACGCTAAAAAGTTGGGACTTGGAATCGGTATTATCGGTCTTTATAATATTCAGTTTATTGTGGACGATAAAGATGATGTTTATATTATTGAGGTTAATCCCCGTTCTTCAAGAACTGTTCCGTTCCTTTCTAAAGCAACCGGCTATAGCCTTGCCGATATTGCAACCGAGGTTATTTTAGGCAAGAGTTTAAAAGAGCAGGGAATATTTGATATTTATCCTGAAGAGAAAAAACGTTGGTATGTTAAGGTTCCTGTGTTCTCGTTTAATAAAATCAGAGGACTTGATGCTTACCTCAGTCCTGAAATGAAGTCGACGGGTGAGGCAATCGGTTATGACGATAAATTAAACCGTGCACTTTACAAAGCTTTACAGGCGGCAGGAACTCATTTACAAAATTATGGTACCGTATTTGCTACCATTGCAGATAAGGATAAGCAAGAGGCTTTACCGCTTATCCGTCGTTTCTACAATTTAGGCTTTAACATTCAGGCTACCGAGGGTACTGCCGAGTTTTTGAAATCCAACGGCATTCGTACCCACGTTTTAGGCAAGATTTCGGACGGTAACGAGGAAATCCCCGAGGCATTGCGTCAGGGGCATATTGCTTACGTTATCAACACTAAAGATATAGGTGATTCCGACCAGAGAAATGACGGACATCAGATTCGTCAGCTTGCTACCGAGAATAACGTTACTATTTTTACAGCACTCGATACCGTTAAGGTTTTGCTTGATGTTTTGGAGGAAACAACCCTCGGCGTATCTACAATTGATGCTTAAAGTCGGAAGGAAATATAAATGAAGCAAGGACTTTTTCAAGTAACCGAAAACCGTAAAATTGCTAAAAATACCTATTTAATGGTATTAAAGGGTGATACAAGCAATATTACGGCTTCGGGACAGTTTATTAATATTAAATTGGACGGTTTATACTTACGCCGTCCTATTTCGGTGTGCGATTGTGACAGTGAAACTGTTACTATAATCTATAAGGTTGTCGGCATCGGTACAGAGAAAATGGCAAACATCAAAGCAGGTGAAATGCTTGATGTTTTGACCGGTCTCGGCAATGGATACGACCTTTCAAAATCGGGAGACCGCCCGTTGCTTTTGGGCGGTGGTGCAGGCGTACCACCGATGTATATGTTGGCAAAACAATTGCTCAAAGAGGGTAAAAAGGTTTCTGTTGTGTTAGGTTTTAATTCAAAGGATGAGATATTTTTCGTTGATGAATTTAAGGCAATCGGATGCGACGTTACTATTTGTACTGCAGACGGCAGTGTCGGTACTAAAGGTTTTGTTACAGATGCAATGATAAATATTGATTATACATACTTTTTTACTTGCGGACCCGAGCCGATGCTAAAGGCAATTGATAAGGTTGCCAAAACCGGTGGACAGTTGAGTTTTGAGGAGCGTATGGGTTGCGGCTTCGGTGCTTGTATGGGTTGTTCCTGCAAGACAAAGTATGGCAACAAGCGTATTTGCAAGGACGGTCCGGTTTTACAAAGGGAGGAAATTATATGGTAAATACCAAAGTAACCCTTTGCGGTATAGATATGGATAACCCCTTAATCCCTGCCAGTGGTACGTTTGGTTTCGGTTATGAATTCGCTGAAATTTATGATATAAACTGTTTGGGTACTTTTTCTTTTAAGGGCACAACCAAAGATGCGCGTTTTGGTAATCCTACACCCCGTATTGCCGAATG
>JAZSCC010000225.1:0-18211 GCA_045602685.1 Acutalibacteraceae bacterium
TGAGGAAATTCAAAATGCAATGGAAAAGCAGATGAAGGCTGAGCGTGACCGCCGTGAAACCTTGCTTGAGGCAGGAGGACACAAGCCAGCGGTCATCACCCGTGCAGAAGGTGATAAGCAGGCTATGATTCTTGCCGCTGAGGGTGAGCGCGATGCCAGAATTGCTCGTGCTGAGGGTGAGGCTAAGGCGATTTTTCTTGCCAAAAAGGCCGAAGCTGACGGTCTTGCCGCTTTGAAAGAGGCCGGTGTTGATTCGGCAGTTTTAGAGCTTAAAAAATACGAGGCGTTGGTAGAAATGTCTAACGGCAGAGCTTCGAAAATTATCGTTCCGACCGATGCGGTTGAGATGACCAAGGCTAACGTTATGTTCTCTGAAACTTCAGGACTTGGTGACGTTACCGAGCCTGTCAAGGAAACAGCCAAAAAGAAAAAGAGTGATATTTGCTGTGACTAAGCTTAACTGAATAAAACCGCCCAAAGCCGATTGTGGATTTCGGTACAGGGCGGTTTTGTTTATTTATAACAAATTGACTAAAAAGTGCTTTTGTGGTAAAATGTTTAAAAACAAATCGTCTGAGGAAACGTTTTTGGTCAGAGTTGTTTGATTTTTGAAAAATTTAAGTAAAAATTTTATAAAAGGTCTTTATTATTTTTTGAAGATAGTGTAAAATAGACTAGGTGTATTATTACTTTTGAGTTGGGGTGTTGAATATGGCAAACAAAATAAGAATAACCGTAGGCGGCATTGATTACATTATTTCGTCTGAGGACGAGGAAACCTATGTACGCCAAATAGGTGATGAACTTAACCATAAGTTAGATTCGTTGGCACGGAGCAACCCATATCTTTCAACTGCAATGGTGGCTATTCTTGCCGCATTAGAGTATTGCGACAATGCCAAAAAGGCTACTGCCGTCGCTGAAGAGGCCAAGGCTGAGCTTAAAGGAATTTCAGAGGATTTGGCTTGTGCGAGATTAGAAATTGACGGCGCACGCCGTGAAATAGAGCGCCTTAACCACGAGAATCGTCAGTTGAAGATTGGCAGAAGCGCGCTATGATTGAAGTACTTGCACCTGCAGGCAGTGTAGAAAGTTTTGAGGCTGCCGTTTTATCGGGTGCTGATGCGGTGTATTTCGGCGCGGGTAACTTTAATGCGCGCAGAAACGCAAAAAATTTTACAACCGAAGATGTGCAGCGATGTGCTGCGTTTGCAAGGGTGAGAGGGGTTAAGACCTATCTTACCCTTAATACACTTTTAGGTGATAGCGAATTATCACAGGCGCTTCAAACAGCCTTAATGGCGGCGGAATGCGGAATTGATGCGCTGATTGTTCAGGATTTAGGACTAATCCGTGTTTTAAAAAAGCATTTGCCCAATATGCCTATACATGCATCTACTCAAATGTCGGTACACTCAGTCGAAGCGTTGCCACTGCTTTATGAAATGGGCTTTTCACGTGTGGTTGTTGCACGCGAAATGGACAAAGAATCGTTGGCTTTCTTTTGCAAAGAAGCGACGCGATTGGGTGTTGAGGTTGAGGCTTTTGTGCACGGTGCATTATGTATGTGTCTTTCCGGACAATGTTATTTAAGCAGTGTTTTGGGCGGTCGAAGCGGAAACAGAGGATTGTGCGCTCAACCCTGCCGTTTGCCGTTTGGGGTTAGAGGCGGCACCGGCTACGATTTAAGTTTAAAAGATATGAGTTATATTCCCAACATTGCAGAAATGAGAGATATTGGGGTAACCTCGTTTAAAATAGAGGGGCGAATGAAACGGCCTGAGTATGTTGCCGCGGCAGTAACGGCTGTAAAATCGGCAGTATCAGGCAAGCCGATTTCCAAGGATGTCTCAGAACTTTTGTCGGGCATTTTCTCCCGTTCGGGACATACCGACGGGTACTATAAAAACGCGTTAGGAAGAGATATGTTTGGCGTTCGCACCGACAGCGATGAAAAGCTTTCGCAGAAACTTATAAACTCTGCTCACGAGCTTTATCGCAGAGAAATCGGCCGTGTGGATGTATGTGCTGAGGTTAAAATAAAGAAAAAAGAGCAGGTCTTACTGACCGTTTCTGATAAAGAGGGTAACCGCGTTACTGTGTCGGGTGACCTTCCCGAAACGGCACACAACCGTGAAATTGATGCAGAGTTTGTAATTGATAAACTTAAAAAATGCGGGGGAACGCCGTACCTTATGGGTGAGGTCAGGTGTGATATTGACAGTGATGTTTGGATTGGCGGTGCGGCGTTGAATGAACTGCGACGCTCGGCGTTGTCACTTTTAAGTGAGAAACGCGCCAAATGTGACGGTACTCAGGCAAACAACAGCACTGTCGGTGAATTTCTGTCAAAAAAACACACCGTGAAAAAGGTTTTGCCCAAGGCAGTAGCGTATTTTAAGGATATAAAGCAAATTCCCGAAGATTTAAGCGGTATTTCGGCGGTGATTTTGCCTTGTGAAACCGATTTTTCCAAAGTCAAACTACCGGCCCAAATTTCTGTTTTGGCTGATGTTCCGAGGGGAATTTTACATTTTGCCGACAAGGTTTTGTTACAGTTGCAAAAAGCCAAAGAAAACGGAGTAAAGGCGGCGGTTTGCGGCAATTTGGCGGCTTTTCGGTTGGCTGAAAGAGCGGGTTTATCGACGGTTGCGGGGTTTGGTATGAATGTTTTTAATACCGAAAGCGTTCAGGCTGTGTCTGATTTTGGCGCCAAAGCCTGCATTTTGTCGTTTGAAATGTCGTTAAGTGACGCCGTACAAACAGGCGGTGACATACCGAAAGGTATTATTTCCTATGGTAGACTGCCGTTAATGTTGATGCGAAACTGTCCTAATAAAAACGGCGTCGGTTGTAAGAATTGCAATAAAAGAGCAACCATTACCGACCGCAAAGGTATAGAGTTTCCTATTATGTGCCGAGGCGAATTTTCCGAAATGTTCAATTCTTGCCCTGTGTGGATGTTTAATCGCAGGAGTGAAATGAAAGGGCTGGATTTTGAGGTTTTAATGTTTACCGATGAAACGCCCGATAGAGTTAACGAGGTTTTGGCAGGATATCGCAAAGGTGCGGCACCTGATACCGATTTCACACGCGGCTTGTATTTCCGCGAGGTATATTAATTTTTATTTTCGAAAGAGGTTATAAGAAATGAGAAAAAAGAGTTTTAAGGCCGAGTCCAAGCGGCTATTAGATTTGATGATTAACTCAATATACACAAACCGAGACATTTTTCTTCGCGAGATTATATCTAATGCAAGTGATGCCGTTGACAAGCTTCATTATATTTCGCTGACCGATGAGAGTGTTCGACAAAAAGCGACTGATTTCGGTGTTTTTATAACCGTTGATAAGGAAAACAGAACCCTTACCGTATCGGATAACGGTATCGGTATGGATGAAAAGGAATTAGAGGAAAATCTCGGAACCATAGCCAAAAGCGGTTCGTTAGCTTTTAAAAAGCAACTTGACAGCACCGAGGAAGCTGACATCATCGGACAGTTTGGCGTTGGCTTTTACTCGGCTTTTATGGTTGCCGAAAAGGTGACTGTTGTTACCCGCAAATACGATTCAGAGGTTGCTTTTAAATGGGTAAGCGAGGGATGTGACGGCTACACCGTTGAAGAGTGTCAAAAGGACTCTTTGGGTACCGACATAATTATGCAGATTAAATCCGACACTGAGGAGGACAAGTATTCACAGTATCTTGAAACATATACAATTCAAGGACTTATAAAACAGTATTCCGATTATATTCGTTATCCTGTTAAAATGGAAATTGAAACCACCAAAAACGTTTCACCTGACGGCGAGGAAGCCAGATACGAAAAGGTCAAAGAAACAAAAACTCTAAACAGTATGGTGCCGATTTGGGCAAGACCGAAGTCTGAGGTCAGTGACTCGGATTTCGCGGAATATTATAAGTCAAAGTTTATGGATTTTTCTGACCCGTTGCTTACGATACGTCAAAACGCCGACGGTCTTGTTTCATATAAGGCTATGCTTTTTGTGCCTTCGAAGGTGCCTTTTGGTTATTTCACCAAGGACTTCGAAAAAGGTTTACAGCTTTATTCATCCGGCGTTCTGATTATGGATAAATGTGAGCAGTTGCTTCCTGACCATTTCCGTTTTGTGAAGGGCGTTGTTGACACTGCCGATTTGTCACTCAATATTTCGCGTGAATTGTTGCAGAACGACCGTCAGTTAAAGGTTATAGCAGGCGGTATTGAGAAGAAAATCAAGTCGGAACTTAAAAAACTATTGGAAAACGAACCTCAAAAGTATGCTGAGTTTTGGAAAAACTTCGGTATCCAGATTAAGTATGGCGTTGTGTCTGATTACGGCTTAAACAAGGATGCCGTTATGGATTTGCTCGTTTTCCGTTCATCCTTCGGCGACGGTTTAACCACATTGAAGGATTACGTTTTGAGAATGCCCGAGGACCAGAAGTTTATCTATTATTTAAGCGGTGAATCGGCTGAAAAAATTGCCAACTTGCCTCAGGCCGAATTGTGCCGTGAGAAAGGTTATGAAATTCTTTATCTCACAGATGATGTTGACGAGTTTGTTGTGTCGGGTGTTGGTAAGTTTGAGGAAAAGGAACTCAAGTCGGTTGATGCAGAGGATTCAGGGCTGGTTACCGAGGAAGAAAAAAAGGAGTTGGAAGAAACCCGTGAAACAAACAAGGATTTATGCGAGTTTGTGAAAACTGCTGTCGGGGAAGACGTTTCTGAATGTGTTATTTCAAAGAAACTGAAATCCAAGCCGGTTTTTCTTTCCACCACAGGTCCGATTACATTGGAAATGGAAAAATATTTCTCGATGATGCCGGATGACGGAAATCCCAAGCCGAAGGCCGAAAAGGTGCTCGAATTAAACCCCGACCATGCTGTTTTCAAGGCACTTAAATCCGCTTTTGAAACCGACCGTGCCAGAGCCGAAAAAATTGCCAAGGTGTTACACTGTAATGCACGATTGATTGCGGGCTTGCCGTTGGATAACGCCGTTGAATTCTGCGATATTGTGGCTGAGGTTTTGGCAGACTGAGAGACCGAGGACACTTCTGAAGACAATAAACAGTTGTAAATTGTTTAAAAATAGTATAGAATTATAAAAAATATTTAGTTTGGAGTTACTATGGCTGTACCACTGGAACAAATCAGAAATTTTTGTATTATTGCTCATATTGACCACGGAAAGTCTACTCTGGCCGACCGCCTTTTAGAGCACACAAAGACGGTTTCAGAGCGAGACATGGAGGACCAATTGTTAGACAGCATGGACCTCGAGCGTGAGCGCGGAATTACCATTAAGTCTCACGCGGTAACGCTTTATTACAAGGCAGAGGACGGGCTTGAATATGAGTTTAATTTAATAGATACCCCCGGTCACGTTGACTTTAACTATGAGGTGTCGAGGTCGTTGGCGGCTTGCGAAGGTGCGATACTTATTGTTGATGCATCACAGGGAATTGAGGCACAGACCTTGGCTAATACCTATCTGGCGGTTGACCACGGTTTGGAGTTGTTGCCGGTTATAAATAAAATTGACCTGCCAAGTGCTGACCCCGAGAGAATACGTCACGACATTGAAGAAATCATTGGAATTGATGCATCACAAGCACCGTTGATTTCGGCCAAAAACGATATCAACATTCCCGAGGTTTTGGAAAAAATAGTCAAGATTATCCCTCCGCCTGTCGGTGATGACAAAAAGCCATTAAAGGCACTTATTTTTGACTCTTATTATGATTCGTATAAGGGTGTTATCGTTTATTTCAGGGTTGTAGAGGGTGAAGTAAAACCCGGACAGACCATTCGCATGATGGCAACCGGTGCAGAGTTTCAGGTTGTTGAGGTTGGGCGTAAGCGTGCTAATGTTATGACGCCGTGTGACTGTTTAAAGGCGGGCGAGGTTGGATATATAGCCGCTGCTATTAAAAATGTTGCCGATGCCCGAGTCGGAGACACTTTGACCGATGCCGAAAATCCTGCAGCCGAGCCGCTTTCGGGTTATCGTAAGGTAAATCCGGTTGTGTTTTGCGGTATTTATCCGGCTGACGGTGCCCATTACACCGATTTAAGAGAGGCCTTGGAAAAACTTCAATTAAATGACGCATCCCTTTTGTTTGAGGCTGAGACTTCGGGTGCGTTAGGATTTGGTTTTAGATGCGGATTTTTAGGACTTCTTCATATGGAAATCATTCAAGAGCGTTTGGAAAGAGAGTATAATCTCGACCTTGTTACAACTGCGCCCAGTGTTGAGTATAAATTTGAGTTGAACACCGGCGAAACCGTAACTGTCGCTAATCCGACAAATTATCCTGACCCCGCAACTATTGTTACGGCGTTAGAGCCGGTGGCGGATGTAAACATTTACAGTCCGAGCGAGTTTGTGGGTGCAATTATGGGACTTTGTCAGGAACGAAGAGGCGAATATATCGGCATGAATTATATCGGCGACCGTGTTGACATGCACTATATTTTGCCGGTTGGTGAAATAGTTTATGACTTCTTTGATGCTTTGAAGTCACGAACAAGAGGCTATGCGAGTTACGATTATGAAATCAAGGAATATCAAACCTCTAAGTTGGTTAAGCTTGATGTTTTGCTTGCCGGCGATGTTGTCGATGCTTTGTCATTTATTGTTCACGCCGATAATTCTTATGCCAGGGCTCGCAGGATTGCCGAAAAGTTAAAGGATTATATCCCACGTCAGTTGTTTGAAATTCCTGTTCAGGTGGCAATAGGTGGTAAGGTTATTGCTCGCGAGACGGTTAAGGCTATGCGAAAGGATGTTTTGGCCAAGTGCTACGGCGGTGATATTACCCGAAAGAAGAAGCTGCTTGAAAAGCAAAAAGAGGGTAAAAAGCGTATGCGCCAGCTAGGCTCGGTCGAGGTTCCGCAGGAAGCGTTTATGGCAGTTTTGAAGTTGGATGAATAATAGTAAAAGCAGGCGTTTCGCCTGCTTTTCGTTTTTGGTGTGTTTGGCGGCACCAAGGCGCCGCCCTAAATTGTGCAATTTAATCTATCGTAGGGCGGGGGTTTATCTCCCGCTGAAAAATTATATAACGCAATATTTTCTCTCGTTTTCCAACATACAAAGCAGTTCTGCGGGGTCGATTTGGCGGGCTAAAAGAAACAGGTATTGTTCAGGTATCTTTTCTATAAGTTTATGTTGGTTAATTCCGCGCCCGTTCTTACCAAACAACACGCCCTGCGTTGCAACACCGTTTATTGCAAAACAAACATCACAAACCGAGAGGCGTGACAGATTTTCGGTGACGTCGGGGCACATACCGGTTGATTTCAGCCAAAATCGGCACAACCCGTCGACATTACTCTCGGTGTATATCACGGTTTCCTCAGCGTGAGCGATAAGTCGGGGAATGACCGGGCTTTTAAGATGCTGAGCTTTAGGGTCAAATATCCCGATTTTAATATTCCGATTGTTTTGGGACAGTACGTAGTTTGCAAACTCATCAAAAAGCAGACCTTCTTTGAATCTTGAACAATCAAAAGCAGGTATACCGTATGCCTTTGCTGTTTTTGAAAAGATGATTTCACCGTTGTATTTTTTTAAGGCTCGGTTGAGTCTTCTTGAGCTTACTCTTGTTCCGACGGTAAAAATTCCAACGTTTTCAAATGTTTTTTCGACTATTTTCAATTTATCCCGACCGTTTTCGGCACCAACGACAACTGCAAACATTTTTATCCCCTCGTTTTACAAAAATATGCCGCAAACCCCCTGCTTATGACGGTAGAATTACGATGTTAAAGGAGCAAAACTAAACGAGATTATTTTTATACAAAAGAATCACAATTTTTCTTGCAATGTGACGCCGAAAGTGGTATTATGATAGTGTGTATTAAAATGCCATTATGTTTTCAACGGCATTTTTCGAAAGGAAGTTTCCAAATGAGTCATATTAACACAAAATGTGTTCAAGAGGGCTATGAGCCCAAAAGCGGTGAGGCGAGAGTTTTGCCGATTTACCAGAGCACTACTTTTAAATACGAGGACGCTAAAACCTTAGGCGATTTGTTTGATTTTAATGCTTCGGGTCATTTTTATACCCGTTTAAGTAATCCGACTGTTGAGGCAGTTGAGAAAAAAATTGCCGCTTTAGAGGGTGGCGTGGGAGCGATGCTGTGTTCTTCGGGACAGGGCGCCACTACTGCTGCAATACTTACTGTTTGTTCGGCAGGCGACCACATTGTTTCATCAAGTTCAATTTACGGAGGTTCGTTCAATCTTCTGAACATCACCTTGCGGAAACTTGGTATTGACACTACTTTTGTTTCGCCCGATGCATCGACCGAGGAACTTGAGGCGGCAATCCGTCCCGAAACCAAGCTTTTATTCGGCGAAACGGTTGCCAACCCTGCGCTGACAGTTTTGGATATTGAACGCTGGGCTGAGGTTGCTCACAAGTACGGGATGCCGTTGTTTGTTGACAATACCTTTCCCTCACCCGTAAATTGCAGACCGTTTGAATGGGGAGCAGATATTGTTTTACACTCGACTTCTAAATATATGGACGGTCACGCAATGGCGTTGGGTGGATGTATTGTTGATTCAGGCAGATTCGACTGGACTGCTTCGCCTCGCTTTAAGGCGTTTTGTGCTCCCGATGAATCGTATCACGGATTGGTTTATCCCGAAAAATTCGGCGCAGCGGCATTTATTGCCAAAGCACGCGCCCAGTTGATGAGGGATGTCGGCATGATGATGTCGCCTATGAATGCCTTTTTACTTAACGTCGGTCTTGAAACCTTGCATTTAAGAATGAAAGAGCATTGCTCGAACGCTTTAAAGGTTGCCGAGTTTTTACAGTCTAACCCGAAAATTGCCTGGGTTGATTATCCCGGTTTAGAGTCGAATAAATATCATAAATTGGCTGAAAAATATATGCCTAACGGCACGTGCGGCGTTATTTCGTTTGGCATAAAGGGCGGTCGCGAGGCGGCCGGTAAATTTATGGAAAGTGTAAAGTTGGCCGCACCGGTTATTCACGTTGCCGATGCCAGAACCTGTATTTTGCATCCGGCGTCTACTACTCACCGTCAATTATCTGACCAACAGCTTGTAGAGTGCGGCGTAACCCCTGACCTTATCAGAATGTCGGTTGGTATTGAGCATATTGACGATATAATAGAAGACATTTCAAGAGCGCTTGAAAAAAGTGTTTAATAAAAGATTCGTTTTAAGGTGATTCTTGAAGCCGAAAAAGGAGGAGAGCACCGCTGGTTGACCTACATACTCATATACTTCCTGAAGTTGATGATGGAGCAGACAGTTTAAATGAGGCATTTCAAATGCTTGATATTGCTGTTTCCAACGGCACAACACATATTGTGCTTACTCCACATTATTTGGCAAGGGATAAGTGTCTGGGGCTTTTCAGCAAAGAGGAACTCAAGGAACGGTTTGAAACTTTTAAAGAAAAGGCGCTAGAACGTTTTTCAGGATTGAAGATTTATTTTGGAGCCGAAATGATGGCTGTTGATAATTTTCAAGACGTGGTTTCAGATGGGCAGCTGATAACCTTGAATGACAGCCGGTACGTTTTGATTGAGTTTGGATTTAATGACCGGATTGAAAGAGCAAACGAGATTATTAATAAAGTTGTATCTTTTAATAAAGTACCGATAATTGCTCATCCCGAAAGGTATTTGTTTGTTCAGGAAAATCCAAGTGTTCTTGAGGATTTCATGCAAAACGGAGGCCTGCTCCAGCTTAACGCAACAAGCCTGCTTGGATTAAGCGGCCCTATTGCAGAAAGGATAGCCAATAATACGCTTCGTGACGGGCTTGCTTCTTTTGTCGCAAGTGATGCGCACAGTATATATCGACGGACACCCGACCTTTCGGATGGTTACGTAATAGTTTCATCAAAATATGGGCGTTCTTTAGCAGAGGCAGTATTTTACAGTAATCCGTTGGCTGTGGTCAACGATGAAAAATTACCCTTTAAGGAGATATAAAGATGAGGATACTAAGAGTTATAACGGTTGTTTTAGCGGCTGTTGTGTTGGTGGGCGGAGGTATTTTATTTTTAACTTCCTCCGGCAAAAACGACGCACCGGTTATCAATTGCTCGGTTGACGGTGTAATCACCGCTACCGTTACAACAACAGACCAAGAACTTTTGTCTTATGTTACGGCGTCAGACAATCAGGACGGCGACCTTACCGATAAGATTAAGGTTATAAGAAAAAATATGTTTTTGGATGTTAAGGAAAAATCAACTCTGATTATTTTCTCGGTGAGTGATAGCGACAACAACGTCAGCAGCATCACCAGAAAAATGGTGTTGAGTGATTATTATTCTCCTAAATTTTCGTTAAGCTATGACTTTATTTTCCCAAGCGGATACACCTATCAAATGGGACAGTATGTTAAAGCTTACGATTCCATTGACGGAGATCTTACCCCGTATGTTAAGTTAATTTCATCGGAGTTCACAAACATTGAGGGAGAGTATACCGTTAATCTTAAGGTTTCCAACAGTATGGCTGACACCGCACAAATCACCTTTAAGGCAATCGTCAGTGATGAGCAGTGGTTTGATATAAAGGTTAAGCTTAAGGATTACGTTGCTTATACAACGGTTGGCCAGGCTTATGATTATATGTCTCAAATCGATGTAATCTCATATAAAAACAAAGACCATAAAGAGTATGGGCTCAAGGACATAAAAATTGATGATTCAAAGGTTGACTATTCTAAAGCCGGAACATACGATGTGTTTTATAATTTGATGGACGGTGACGATATTGTTACTAAAACAAGATTGTTGCTTATAGTTACGGAGGATTGACATGAGAAAAATTACTCTTACAAGTTTAAATCTTTATACAATTGTCCGTGACCTTTTGATTAATGCATGGGTAATAGTATTAGCCCTTATAACCGGCTTTGTCGGCAGTGCGTGTTATTACAGCTTTCTCAATACTAAAACATATTCCTGCGGTATGACCGTATCCATAAACTTAAGCGGATACACCAGCGAGGCAACAGCGCTTTCTTTGGCAAGAACGGTAGTTATTGCCGAAAACCTTGATGATGTTTTCCAGAGTAACGCATTAAAAGATGTTGTTGAAAAAGACCTTGGAGAAAAGCTTACAGGAAAAATTCAAGCTTATCAGCTTGAGGAAACCAATCTTGTAAGAATAACGGTTACAGACACTTCGCCCGAAAAAGCTTATGAAACCTTGGTATCCGTATATGATAATTATTATAAGGTTACCGATTATGTTTTTACCAACGTTATAATCCGCACTGTTGTTAATCCCGAAATGCCGTTGCAGCCCACAGGCAGTATCAGTCCGATTGCCGGGGGTGTGATTTTCGGGTTGCTTTCGGCACTGATAGTCACAGGAATTATTATTCTGCTGTCGATTATGCGTGACACTGTTAAGAATGTGTCCGATGTTGAAAGCGAACTCGGAACCAAGCTTTTTGCAACGGTTGGGCATATTAAGCCGTTGGGTCGCGATTTGCCGCCCAGTAAACGCCGTATGATTGTAACGAATCCGTTGATAAGCCCTCATTTTGCAAACTGTTTCCGTAAGATTGCCGTCAAACTGGAAAGCATGCAGCGTTCTAAAGGCGTAAAAACCGTTATGATTACTAGCGTCACAGAGAACGAGGGAAAAACATCGGTTGCAGTTAATATTGCCATAACGCTTGCTCAGAACGGGCATAGCGTGTTGATTTTGGACGGTGATTTTAAGAATCCGTCAGTTTTCCGCTTCTTTGATAACATAGAAAACCCCGAACACGCCGATTTTTATAACTACTTTAATTCTGCCACATCGCTTTCACAGTATATTAAGCGCGAACCGTTAACAGGATTGTCTATGCTTGGCAACGCCAAGGCTTACAGCGGCTCGGCAGAGATTTTGAGCAGTTCACAGTTTTCGTCTGTGTTGGAAGAATTAAAGTCGATGTTTGACTTCGTTATAGTTGATACACCGCCTTGCGGTATTACCGTTGATGCCGAAATTATCTCTAATATCGTGGATGTATCATTGCTGGTGGTTCGTCAGGATGTTGTAACGGTTGCAGATATCAACGACCAAATCGAAAACATTGATAACGGCCGTTTGGCAGGCTGTATATTTAATGACGTCGCAGTCTTCGGACGCCGCGAGGAATCCATTGACGGTTATTACATCGACCGGTCAACCAATGATTAAAGGAGGAAGCGTTTATGAATACTGATAATACTACAAAAGCCAAGAACGAAACAGAAGTCAGCATAGCAGATGTTTTTAAACGTTTCCTTAAAAGCTTTAAAAAATTTTGGTGGGTTTCAGCAACCTTGGCTGTAACGTTTGCCGTAGCATCATTTATATATTTTTCGGCTACGTTTATACCGCAATACCGTTCTGATGTGAAATTCACCATTATGCCGTTGGTAAGCGGAGACGCTTCAAACGGTGCCAGTGTCTACAGCTTTAACTACAACCAATCTTTAGCTGAGCAGATGGCTAATACTTTTCCGCATATCGTCAGCTCCGGAATTATGAACGACATAGTTATAAACGACCTCCAGCGTCCGTTCTCAGGAACAGTATCGGCTGAAGCCGTGGCCAATACCAATATATTTGAGGTTTCGGTTTCCAGCAGTTCGGCTCAGGATGCGTATGATATTTTAAATTCTATTATAAGAAATTATCCGAAGGTTGCCGAATATATTATAGGTGACACAAGAATGACAGTTATTGAGGGTGCCGAGCCCAAAGTTGCAACTGTGCCATATAATAGCGGAAGTTATTATAAATATGTTGTTTTTGCTGCTTTTGTGGGCGTGCTTATCGGTGCCGGCGTTGCCTTTATAGATATGAGATATCGCAAGGTTATTCTCAACCGTGATGATATTGAGCTGCAGTTTAACGGAAAATGCATATGCGAAATTCCTGCAGTCAGAAAAAAGCGCGGTCACACTTCCGGCAATATTCTCAAGGCAGGCCCATCGGTTGCAGGATTTTCCGAGTCTATAAGAGTCTTAAAGCAACGTGTACGTAACGCGATTGGAGATAACAAAACCAAGATTATTGGCATAACCAGCGCTAAGGCCGATGAGGGTAAAACCACCGTTGCGTACAATCTTTCCCGTGCACTGTCAAACGGTGAGCAAAAGGTATTGCTTATTGATATGAACTTCGGCAATCGTGACATTCAAAACATTCTTAACAGCAAAAAGGCGGTTTCTAATGTCGGCATTACGGATGTTGTTGCCGGCAAGCAGGGATTAAACGATGTTATTAACTCTGTTTCAAACACTTTGGATGTTATCTTTGCAGGTGAGGAAAATATTAAGTTTATAATTGCAGACTTTGCCCCTGTTTTTGAGCAGGTTAAGGCGAAGTACGATTATATAATAGTTGATATGCCTACGTGCGGAGCTGTTTCCGAAACAGTTCAGATTGCCGACCTTTGCGATGAAATTCTGTTCGTCACCCGTGTTAATGCCGTTTCTCCCGAAAAGGTTTATAATGCACTTAAAGAGCTTTCGTTTAGCAACGTTAAACTGATGGGATTTGTTCTTAACGGCGTTGATGAAAACAACAACCGTCACTACTATGGCCGCTACGGTAAACGTTATTACGGTTACGGCTACAGTTACGGCTATTCGCGTAAGGGTGAGGATTACCTTTACGGTTCAAACAAATAATCAAGCAGAAAGTAAAATTTGTGTAAAACAAAACCGTCCCTTGCCAACAGTGCGTTGTTCTTAACGGAGAATTAGATTCTTGTTAAGAACCAGCATCGCATTTGTATGCACAAATGCAGTTGGGCAATAGCCCAAACCCACTTACAACAGAAAAAGAGAAGATTCGTATGTTGTAACGAGTCTTCTCTTTCTTTTTGTCTGTATAGTGATATGCTGACTACCGTCAGCGTGATATTTTCTTTTGAAAATTCCTCGCCTATGGCGAGATATTTTAAAAGAAAGTGGTATTAAGTCCTTTGGACTTAGTGATATTCTATTCGCTTATAACTTGCGAAGCAAATAACACTCGGCTGAAAGCCGAATATAACTGCGTAGCAATATAAATCGCCGCAAGGCGAATAGAGTTGGCGTAATATCCGTTAAGGATATCACGCCATTGGCAAGGGACGGTTTTTTGTAAAAATTAGAAATTATTCTGTATGGTCTGACGAACCACGGGAGTCGGCTTCAAAGCCGCTATCCCAACTTTCAATCGGAGGTATTTCAACAATATCCAACTCATCGGCTATTGAATCATCGATATTAAAACCGCCTGAAAAGCCGGTGTAGGCCTCAAGGTTTTGGTTGTTCAGGTTTTCAAAAAGGTAATCATCATCTGATGTTTCGGCGGCATAAACCGCAGCCTCGTAACGATTGCAGCGCTCAGAAATAACATCTTTTTCAGGGTAATCAGGTGCAGGTGCCGGTCTGAATTTACGCTTGATGACAATAGCACCGATGTAAATTGCAATCAACACAACCGAAATCAAGGTTATTATAATTCCTGCTGTCAGGCCCGGAGTTTTAAAAGTAAACTTAATTTCGCAAAGACCTTCGGGAGCAATTACAGCCATAAAACCTTCGTTAACCTTGAAATTTTCGGCAGGCTTACCGTTTACGGTGGCGGTAAAGCCGTCGTGATAAGGTACCGAAAAGAAAACGAGGTTTTCGCGGTCCATAGTAATCTCTGCGGTAAAGCCGTCACTTGAGGTTTCAAAGCGATGAGCACTAACCTTACGTCTTGCGGCACAGTCTTCAGCCAATTCATTATCATCAAAACAAAGCGGTTTTGTGCCGACGGGATTTTTACCTATACGGTAATCATATGTGATATCGGAAAGATATTTTGAAACAACGTCAATATCGTCATTTTGTACATAGAGCGCTTTAAGCATTAAATCCACACGGCGTTGGTCGGAGTATTCGGCCATAGTTTCCTTATCGATATAATAATCATAGGTGAAGCCCATGGGGATATAGTTTTGGTTAAGATAAATATCATATCCGGATTCGTTTGAGTAAAAAGAATATCCCGGCATAGACGTTTTGCCGTCTTTGTCCTGAAACTCTTTAGAGTTTTCAATCTCAGGGTCAAGTATATACTTTACTGACAGGAAAGAACGTAACGAATGATACGATTCTTCCGGACGGGAGGCTACAGAGCGGGGGACACCCACGTATTCGTAAAAGTCGACCAAGGACGACGGCACGATAGAGTGGAAATAATTAATAGAGGAAAGATTCAAATAAAGGCCGGTATTGTCTACACCGTCATAAACGTCAACACGGGAGAAGCCGTTTTCGTCTGCTATTGAAACCTTACCTTCAATCAGTGCATCGGTCATAACGGTGTCCATTTCATAAGAGTGTGACTGACCGCACGAGATAAAGAAAGCAGAATAAAGAATTGAAACAATACAAATAAGGGCAATAATCGGCTTAAATACTACGGTTTTGCGTTCCTTTATTATAGGAATTAAGGCTCGCACTGCCAATGAACTGAAAAGTGCAATCGCAACGGTTACCCAAAATCTCAGGTCATAGGTGTCGCCCTCAACCACAGTTACACCGTCCACCGCATGCTTTATTGTCTGCCAGATATATTTTATTGGGTTTGTGGCAGAATCGGTGTAAAGCCCCCATCTAGTAATGTTGCCGTTGGAATCGATTGTCGGTAAAAAGCCTATAACTACAATAAATGCTGTAGTTATACCGAAGTTCCATCTCCATGCCGACTTCCAATTTATTTCGGTGTCTTCGAAGGCTAGTGCAGTACCGAGACACATAAGAAGAATCGGCATAAAGTACCAACGGGCGTAGTAGGATGTATTAAGCATTGAAAAAACAGCATTAAGTCCGGGCACTAAAGCCATAAGGATTGAGATTGAAAGGACACGGCGAAGCCAGGTGCTTTTTTTCCCTGATTGCAACCAAGCAATAACGCCGGTCATACCGAAAAGCGGTAGCCAGCCGCCCAGAGACGACCATTTTACATCAGCGCCGGGGAAAAACACCGGTCGGGCAGGTAAATCGGGCGGGAAGAAGAAACATTGGATAACATTTAAGAATATTTGCTCTTTACCGTAAAGCACGGCGCCCCAACCGCTCATAACACTTGAAAGTCGGTCGTTTTGCAAAATCTCTAAAACTGTCGGTAATAGAATTGCTGCAGAGAGGCAGAGTCCTAATACACACTCAAGTGTAAGCAGCAAAAATTCTTTTATATTGACCTTAAAACTTCGACTTAAAACTCGGACCAGCCAATAGATGATAACAAAGACTACCATTCCGAAGAAGAAAAAGTAGTTGGTTAAAACGGATAGAAATACAGCAAAAATTACGTAGCCTCGTGCACGCTCGGCCATAAATTTTTCAATAGCCCAGAGCAACAGCGGAAATACGATTATCGCTTCGTGAAAGTGATTAAAAAAGATGTTGTATACGGAAAATCCGCTAAACGCATACATTAAACCGCCGGCCATTGCCGATTCCGGACGAGAGGTAAAGCGGCGGATAAAAATATAACCTGTTAAAGCGGCACAACCGAACTTTAAAATCAGTAAAGGACCCATAAGATATGGCACAAAGCTGTTCGGGAAGGGCAAGGTCAACCAAAAGAATGGGCTCCCCAACAGATAAAAGGTATAAGAACCGATAAAGTTTGAGCCCAAATCGGTCTGCCAGTCCCAGCCGGTAAACTGACCTGACCGCACCATTTCGTGACAATGTTGATAAAAGGGTATTTGTTGAACATTAAAATCGCCGAAGAATATAAAATACCCGTCTCCCGCCACAATATACGGCACAAAAAACGCCGCAGCCGTTACGATGCCGAATATAAAGGTCAGAAGCCCGAGGCTTTTTTTCTTTTTCAAACTGTTTTCGGGTGCTTTGGTCATCCTCTTGTTTCCTTTCATGGAGTAATATACATATATATTATACAAATTATGTCAACATAAATCAACAACAAATTCAAGTTTATATTTTAAAATCCGCGTTGTTTCTATATAAGTAAATTAAATCCCCGCAGAATAAAATCTGCGGGGATTTGTTTTTGGTACAATTATTCTTCGGAGCTGAAACTGTCTTTGCCGACTCCGCATAAAGGACACACAAAATCATCAGGCAAATCCTCAAACTTAGTGCCGGCGGCAATACCGTTATCGGGGTCCCCTATTGTTTCGTCATATACCCAACCGCAAACGTCACAAACATATTTCATTTTTAATTCACCTCCCAAAATTTATAAAAGCAATTACTTACACAGTTCATTTGCCAGATTTTCAATAACAGCAGTACTTATATCGTCCAAAGCCGAGGTGATTTTAACCTCTGTTTCGGCAAAGGTGATGTTTTTACTGTTTTCAAACATGCCTTTCATAACTTTGTTGGCCACAGGCGCCCAACTGCCGTTTTCAATCAGCGCTACGGTGCGGTTTTGATAGTTGCGCTGGGTCAGATGGTGGATAAATTCTCTCATCGGCGGAAAAATGTCAGTATTATAGGTGGTTGTTGCCAAAACCAAGACAGGATAGCGGAAGGCGTCTTCTACGGCTTCAGCCATATCGTCGGTAACAAGATTGCTGACCGCAACATTTTTACAACCGCTTTCAACAAGTTTTTCCTTTAACAGCAAGGCGGCTTTCTCAGTATTCCCGTAAACCGAGGTATAGCAAATTGCAACGCCTTCGCTTTCGGGACGGTAGCTTGACCAAATATCATAAAGATTGAGGTAATACTCTAAATTTTCAGTTAAAACCGGACCGTGTAACGGGCATATGGTTTTAATGTCAAGTTGTTTTGCTTTTTTTAGCACCGCTTGTACCTGAGCACCGTATTTTCCGACTATGCCAAAGTAATAACGTCTTGCTTCGCAGGCCCAATCTTCGTCTGTGTCGGTGGTGCCGAACTTCCCGAATCCGTCGGCAGAAAACAGCACTTTGTCGGTTGTGTCATAGGTCATAATAACCTCAGGCCAATGCACCATGGGTGCGGTAATAAATTTCAGAACGTGGCGACCTAACACCAACTCGGAGCCTTCGCCGACAACAGCTTGCCTTGCACTTAAATCAGTGCCGTAAAAAGTCTTTATCATATTAAAGGCGCCATAAGAGGCAACGACTGTCGCCGTGGGATATTTTTCGATGAAAGCAACAATGCTTGATGAGTGGTCGGGTTCCATATGGTGCACAATCAGATAATCCGGCT
>JAZSCC010000226.1:0-16028 GCA_045602685.1 Acutalibacteraceae bacterium
ATTAGAGGCTTTTTGTGTTTTTTGCCAATTGCATAGTAAATACCATAAAAGGCGACTATATAAATCACAAACAACCCCACGACTATAAGCGGATATAAAACCTTGTGACCGTCAACTAAATCATAGAAAATCTGGTAGGGAGTGCCGTCGTGGTTCATTAAGAACATATAATTATAGTCAATAAGTATGTTTACGACGTATGCCAACGTACAGAAGAAGCCGAGTATCAGACAAGTGAACGTTATGTTTTTCTTTTTCATACTGTGCATACCGCTTATCATTATATATAGTGAAGCAAAACCTGAAATCGTATGGGTAATGCCCGAAGAAACATTTTCAATCGAGAAAATGGGATAAGCATTATAGTTTTGCGCCGCACCGTATGTACCGGCAATAGCACCCAAAATACCTAAAATCATAACAAAGTCTAACGATGCCTCTTTAAGTCGATTCTTGGTAAATGCCGCTAACGGAAGTGCAAACAACTGAATACTGCACAAAAACAACGGTAATAGTGTTTGCCAACGGTCCGGACTATCACTTTTAGCACAGAGAATAATTATTTTAAAAATCTCAAATGCATCAATAAGAATTGCCGACCAAATTAAAACCTTGTTCTTTTCTTTCTCGGTCTTGCCCTTGAAAGCACGACCCAAAAGGACTGCCAAAACTGTCATTATAACAAGTAAACTTGTAACAAACGTCAAGTGTTGCCAAGAATATGCACCTTCCGCCTCGCGCCAATAAGAGACGCCGTTTGCACCCGAGAATCCTAAAAACTCTTTCATAAACGTCATTTTACTTGTGCTTTGCTTAAAACACAAGTCCCCCTCATTTAGAAAAACTAAAAAACTTTTCCTTTTTTAGTATAGCATTTTTGTCGAAAAAGTCAATTAATTGTCGATAACATTGTTCACACTTAATATAAGATTTGTTCTTAATGAATGTAGTGATAAAGTATATTGCGCTTAATTTGCGGTAAAACCATCTTGACTTTAGTTTTGGTTATGATATAATGAATTGGCTAGAAAACATTTCTTTTTAGGGAGGATTTTATATGAACAGTAAAGGTCTTACCGGTGTGGTTTTCCCTCTTGTAACACCCTTTAAAGGTGAAAACGAAGAGATAAACTATGAGGGTTTAAAACAGTTGATAGATTTTCTTATCGAAAACGGTGCAAGCGGCGTTATTCCCTGCGGAAGTACGGGTGAACTTGTTTCTATGACCTTGGAGGAACAGCTTGCCATTAACGAATTTGCGATAAAATATGTTAATAAGCGCGTAAAGGTTTATGCCTGCACAGGTGCTTACAGAACAGCAGACGCAATTAAGCTGTCAGTAGCAGCCGAAAAAGCAGGTGCCGACGGTGTTATGGTTGTAACACCCTGGTACATCCACCCCAATGAGCCCGAACTTTACGAGCATTATAAAGCTGTAAGGGAGCACATTTCTATCCCGCTTATTCTTTACAATAACCCTTATCTTACAGGTTGTTGGACTTCGGCTGAATTGGTTGCCAAGCTTTATAACGACGGAATAATCGACGCTATTAAAGACAGTGACCACGATATTTACCGTCATCAGACCATGCGTGCCTTGACCGATGAAGATTTTTCTATTTTCTACGGATACGACAATTGCCCTGCCGAAGCACTTACATATTATGCAGACGGTTGGATTACCGGCGTAGGAACTCTTTTCCCTGCAGAAACTGTACATCTTTATAATCTTGCCAAAGCAGGCAAAATTGATGAGGCAAGAGAATTTTCACTCAAAACTATAAGAAAATATTTACGCTTCTTTAACGATAACACGAAAGAGGGCTTGCCTTCTCCGTGGTTGGCGGTTATTAAAGAAGGTCTTACCATGCGTGGCATTGACATCGGCGTCCCCCGTAAGCCCATATTGCCGTTGCCTGACAGTGTAAGGGAAGACCTTGCTAACGTGCTTAAAGATTTTGGATATAATAAAAGGTGATTAATGTGGCCACAATATACGTTGAACCTCAAAAAATAGCAAAATTCGTTGTTGACTTGTTTGGTGCATACGGTGTCGATTCAGAAGACGCTTATTGCGTTGCCGACAATCTTATAGATGCGGACCTCCGCGGTGTAACCACTCACGGTCTCACACGAATTCCACTCTATGTTGAAAAAATTGAATTAGGCCTTTGTGACCCAAAAGCCAAGCCGAAGGTTGTGCGTGATTTCGGAGCAACAGCAATAATCGATGCAGGACACGGTATTGGTCAGGTTGCATCAACAATGGCAATGAAAATTGCTATTGAAAAAGCCAAAAAGTACGGCATCGGTTTCACCGGTGTTCGTGACGGCTGTCATTATGGTACTGCAGGATATTATGCTATGATGGCAGAGCGTGAGGGTATGATAGGCGTTTCTACCACTAATTCGGGTGTTTTTGTTGCCCCTTACGGCGGTATTGAGAAGCGATTGGGTACCAACCCCGTTGCAGTTGCTATCCCTGCCAAAAAGCATTTACCCATATTGCTCGATATGGCAACCAGCCGTGTTGCCCGTGGTAAATTATTGGTTAATATGAAAAAGGGTGAACCCGTACCTGAAGATTGGGCATTGGATATTGACGGCAATATAACTACTGATGCTAAAAAGGCTTTTGAGGGCATACTGCTTCCGTTAAGCTATAAGGGTTACGGTATGGCGGTTGTTATTGATATGCTTTCGGGCGTGCTTATGGGAAGCGGATTCGGCAATATGGTTGATACTCCCACCGGCATACCGCAGGTTGGAAGCAACTTTATGGCAATCAACACCGAAGCCTTCTGTGAAATAGACGAATTTAAAAACAACGTTGATGCTTTAGTTGATGAAATAACCAATGTCAAATTGGCTCCCGATACCGAAAAGGTATATATGCCGGGTGAAATTGAGTTTGATATTGAAAAGGAAAACCGCGCCAAAGGTGGTGTTCCTTTACAGGATTTTCAGGTTAAAGAGCTTAATGAAATGGCATCAAAATTTGGATTTACTCTTGATGAATATATTCGATAAACTTCACTTTCAGAAAGGATGAACCACTATGGAAACTAACCTTAAAAATAAAGTATGTGTCGTTGTCGGTGGCACAAGAGGTATTGGTAAGTCAATAGCTCTGCGTATGGCTAAATTAGGTATGAATATTACCGTAATTGCCCGTAAACAGCAAGAATTGGATGCTTTAAAGGCTGAGGTTGAGGCTTTGGGTGTTTCATTTCTCGGAATTTGTGGCAGCGTAACTGATTATGAGGGATTAGGCGAAGCCTTTAAGCAATCTTGGGAGCGTTTTGGCAAGTTTGACGTGCTTGTGAACTCGGCAGGCACAGGTGTTATGACCCCGTTTGAAGACCTTTCTCTTGATGATATCAATGATACTATTGACGTTAACCTTAAAGGCACTATTTATGCAACCCGTCAGGCTGTACCGTTTATGGATAAAAACGGAGGCGGAAACATTCTTAACGTTTCCTCAATGTCGGCAATTCGCGGTATTCCTGACCCGGTTAACTGCAATGGTATTTACACTGCAACAAAGTTTGCGATTAACGGTTTTACCGAGTGTATGCAGAAATATTTGCTTAAATACAACATTCGCGTTACAGCACTTTGTCCCGGCTCGACCGACACAAGTTGGTGGGAGCGTTGGACACATTCGTTTGGTACCGATGCAATGCTTCCGGTTGATACACTTGCCGACATGGCAGAAATGATTGTCACCGCACCCGAAAAAGTACTGTTTAAGCAAATGCAGGTACTTCCCACTGTGGAAATTGATAATTTCTAAATAAAAAAGCACGGTGTACGCCGTGCTTTTTTTGTCTGGTTTTTGTGTTTTAAGAAGTGATTAATCCTTACTTAACACCTTTTTCTGCCACGAAAATTTATTACATTTCGGGCAACGCATATATCTTGTTCTGTTTACGTGCATAGCAAAGAATACGTTTCTATATCGGGGAATACTTTTGTGTCCGCACTTTTGACATTCATAATAGCCCGCTTTTTGCTCAATTTTAATTGCAAACGGTGTTGCAATTAACAAAGGAAGGATACTTGCCAACACAATTACTGAACTTAACCATTCAGCCATTGGTACAGCCGCAACGATTATGAGCGACGAGATTAGCGGCAATATACAGCATATTCCCATTACAATTTCTATTTTAAGCAGTCTTTTATCGCTTTCTTCTTTTTGCTTTACCATTTCAATCAGCTTGTTTTCCGTTTCTTTGTTGTAATCATCCACAGTAATTACCTCCCCACTTAACAAATCGTTTACTGTAATTTTAAGAATGTTACATAGTTCGAGCATAATGGAAGAGTCGGGCAGAGATTTACCCGTTTCCCATTTTGATACCGCTCTGTCGGTGATGTTCAGGATTTCTGCCAACTGCATCTGGGTCAGATTGACCTTTTTTCTTTGCTCGGCAATGAATTTTCCTGTTTTTATCTGGTTCATATGTCGCCTCCTTTGATTACATTTTAATCGATTTTTGTAATTCAATAAACATACCGTTGGTTGAGTGAGGAGAAATCAACCGTTGGTAGCGCTAAAATCGCAACACTTTTTATATTATACATTATACTGCATTTCATATAAAAATCAGACGGAATTCATTTAATTTATAAAACTGTTGACAATTTTAATACTTCGTGATATGATGTATTACGTAAAAGGAGGTATAGTATGGATGTTCAGTTAAAACGAGGTTTATTGGATGTTTGCGTTTTAGCAGCAATTAAAAATGAAGACTCTTACGGCTATAAGATTATCAAGGATGTAAAACCGTATATCGAGTTGTCCGAATCGACATTATATACCATTTTAAAGCGTTTGGAAGCGGCCGATATGCTGACCGTTCGTACTGCCGAACACGGCGGCAGACTCAGGAAATATTATCATATTACCGGTGAGGGACTAAAACGTATTGAAGATTTTAAAAATGAATGGCGGGAGATTTTATCGATATACAAATTCGTAACCAAGGAGGACGAAGTAAATGAGTAAACAGGAATTTCTTGAGCAATTGCGTAAAGGGTTGTCCGGATTGCCCGAGACAGACATAGAAGAACGCGTAATGTTTTACAGCGAAATGATAGATGATAGAATAGAAGAAGGAGTTCTGGAGGATGAAGCGGTTTCGTCAGTAGGCTCTGTGGGAAAAATCGTTGCACAGGTAGTGGCAGATACTCCGTTTGTGCAAATTGCGAAGAAAAGAATAAAACCTCACAGACGGCTAAAGGTGTGGGAAATTGTACTTTTAGCACTTGGCTCACCGATATGGCTTTCATTGGGAATTGCCCTAATTGCCGTAATTTTCTCGGTTTACGTTTCATTGTGGTCTGTGATTATTTCACTTTGGTCTGTTTTCGCTTCCTTGGTGGCTAGTGCTGTTGGAGGAGTGGTGGCGTGTGTTGTTTTAAGTATTGGCGGCAAGGTTTATACCGGTGTTGCAATGCTCTCAGCAGGTCTCGTTTGCGCAGGGCTTTCGATTTTTATGTTCTACGGTTGCAAAGAGGCAACCAAAGGCATTTTAATGCTCACAAAGAAAATTGCAGTATGGCTCAAAAACTGCCTTATTAAAAAGGAGGAAGCATAATGACAAAGAAAACAAAAATATGGCTTATTATAGCGGTCTCTCTTGTGTTGGTTGGGTGTGTTATTTTTACGGGGGTAATGTCAGTGCTTAAATGGGATTTCAGAAAACTGTCAACAGTCAAATATCAAACAAATCTTTATGAAATTACAGAAGTATTTGAGGATATATCAATAAAAACCAATACCGCCGATATTATATTTGTATTATCCGATGACGGAAAATGCAGGGTGGGATGTTATGAGGACCAAAAGACAAAGCACTCCGTCACGGTTCAGGAAAACACACTCAATGTTGAAATTACCAACGAAAAATCCTGGTATGACTATATCGGAATTAATATAGGCACACCGAAGATAATGGTTTATCTGCCTGAAACGGAATACGCTTCGCTTGTTATAAAGACAAGCACCGGAGATATTGAAATTCCGAAAGATTTTAAATTCCAAAATATTGATATTTCGTTAAGTACAGGTGATGTTGATTTTTACGCATCGGCGTCTGAGCTAATTAAAATAAAGGCAAGTACAGGTGATATTTCTTTAGATGATATGTCTGCAGGCTCGCTTGACCTCTCGGTTTCAACGGGAGAAGTTACCGTCAAGGGTGTAAACTGTGATAGTGACCTTACAGTCAAGGTTTCAACAGGCAAAGCATATCTTACCGACGTTAATTGCAACAGAGTTTTATCAAGCGGAAGCACTGGGGATATACATTTAAAAAATGTAATTGCCAAAGAAAAGTTTTCCATCAAAAGAAGTACGGGCGACGTAAAGTTTAACGGCTGCGATGCAGGTGAGATTTTCGTAGAAACGGACACAGGAGATGTTTTGGGTTCTTTACTTTCTGAAAAAGTGTTTATCACTAAAATCTCAACCGGTAAAATCGACGTACCAAACACAGTGACGGGTGGAAAATGCGAAATCAAGACCGACACCGGTGATATTAAAATCATTCTGAAGTGATTTCGATAAAATATTTATAATTCGAAATTTTACAGCCGTATCATTATAACATTAATTTTATTTTTATTGCAAAAATTGTAAATATATGTTAAAATTAAATATAAGATTGCGGTTGTTTATAGGCGGGGGGGGAAGACAAAGTGGAGAAAATGTTGAGGCTTTTGGCTGTTCAAGTTCTTGTAGTTGCAATATTGTTTAGTGCTTTCCCTTCGATTTCAGTTTATGCTGCGTCAAAGTCGTATAAACTATCTGAACTGGGCTTGGAAGTGACGATACCGTCGGGATACTCTGTTATTACAAGAAATACGTCTGCAAGTGACTCCATATTTGACCGATTAGGCATCTCAAAACCCGAAATGATTAGTCATTTTACAAATAGCGGGATTTATCTTAGTGCAATTTCTGATAAAAATAATGAAGAAATTGTTGTCACCATGGTGGAGAATAATATTAGTAACTTTAGTTTGTTAAGCGATACAGTATTAAACGTATTGGCTGAAACATTAGCCACTCAGTATGCCGACTACGGTATCAAAGTTTTAAAGCATGAGATATATCAACATTCTCAAGCAAAATTTATTAAAATAAAATTTACTGATACCGGTAAAACAGTATATGGTTTGCAATATTACACAATATATGATGGCAAAGCGATGAATTTCACAATGCGGTCTTACGAAGGAAGTCTTTCTTCCAAACAAGAAACAGCCATTAAGACTGTTGTGGACAGTATTAAATATGATAAAGCACCTCCTGTTACTGAAGAAGGAGAAGACACTAACAAATTCACTTATACCGACACAGATAGTGGCGTTAAGTTTGTAGTGCCTGAAAATTGGAAACAAAAGGAACTTTCAAAAGACCGAGAGTTTATTGATGTTAAATTTGCGTCTACTAAAGAAGTGGGAGCTAGCATCATGTATGGCAGTGCTGACGCTTGGACCAAAACGCCCGAATCTGAAAAGATTGGTCGTACTCGTGCTGACCTTAACAATTCTGCTTTTACTAAATTGGATATTGCCGAAATGTGCAATACAACGGCCGATAAAATCTCCACAGTTACATATAACGGAGTTGAATATTTCAAAAGTGAGGCCAATTACACCTCTGACGCCTATAGTGTAGATATAACCGCAAAAATGACGCTGTTAGTTTATATTGACAATGGTTGGTTGTATATGTTCCAATTTGGTGGCGCAAGCACTAATAAGTTATATTCTGATTTCGAAAAGTTGCTTAATAGTGTTCAATATCCTACTGTTTCAAGCACACAAAACGTCGGGCTCTCTAATAATACAAGTTTGAATGTTAATAATTCAAGCAACCATTCTGGTAGCGGCTCAGATGTCACAGTGTTAATTGTTTTGTTAGTTGTTGCGATTATTGTTGTGGTTGTAGTAATAATATATAATAAAAAGACATCTCGAACGATAGACCAGACTTACGAAGTCGCTGCTTTAGAAGAGCAGAGTAATAACGAGCCGACTATCATGTGTAAAAAATGCGGTCAAGCATTGCCAACAGATAGTGCTTTTTGTCATATCTGTGGAGCAAAAATAAACAATGAGGAGAATGTTTTGTGAAAGTTTTAATTTGGATTGGATGTTTTTTTGTAGCCACTATACTTAACACCTTGTTAGGATACGCAACAGGCATTAAGGCAGGATTTTTGATTTTCTATTTAGTGGTTTATTTTGTTGCAAAAAAATTGTGCAACAAATGGGATGAGCGTAAAGAAACGAAAGAGGCACAGAAATATGTTGCTCAACAAAACAGCGTTCTTGTTGAAGAAGAAATAGAAACATTGGTTGTAGACCAAATCCGCTTTTGTCGCAAGTGCGGAGAAAAACTTCTCGACAATAGTCAGTTCTGCCGCAAATGTGGCACAGAAATAGTAAAGGAGTAAAAAATGATTTGTAGTAAATGTAATCACAAATTACCCGATGACAGTGAGTTTTGCCAATATTGCGGTAGCAAAATAACGGGTTTTACTGTGACAGAAATAATTGAAGATGATTCTGAGAATATAGCAAATATCTCAGTTGAAGATGCTTTAAATACATTAATGTCGAGTCAAGTTAAAGCAACCGTAGGCGCTCCCGATGCAAATGTTCAAAATGAGCCCTGCAAAAAGGCAGAAAAATCAAAGAAAGAAAAAAGCTTAATATTAGATAATATAAATCTTTATGTGATGCTGATTCCTGCCATTTTGAGCGGGGTTGGGATAAATACAGATGATTGGTATTATGATTATTATAATAAAAAAATATTTATCGCTATCCTTGTTATAGCAGCAGCGGCTGTTGTTTTGAAAACTGTTGCGATTATTAAGTTTAAAAACAACATAATTTTTCATACTATTATTTCTTGTGCTTTGCTTATTATGACGATTTGCAGCTTGGTTATTAAGTACAACAAAATAGGTTTATGGATTTTCGGCTGTTCTTTGTATATATTTATTTGCGAAATTTTTAAAATAATAAAGTTTGGTATTGAAAAATACCATGGTTCACAAAGTTATAAAATGAAATGTTATAAAAGGATAGATGTTTTAAATGATTATCGTGAAAGAAACGTTATTACTAAAGAAGAATTTGAAGAAACCCGAAAGCAAATAGTTAGTAAAATGCGATGAATCAAAGTTCACAATCTTGTTTTAAGTTAAATAAAGCGTATTAAATTTATCGACTTGATTTTTAAACAGGATATGATTATAATAATTATGTAATAAATTCCGTACCGGGTGCGTAAAAACATATAAAAACATTAAGAGGTGTACTTATGGCAAAAACAGTTAAAGACATTATTAAGCTTATTAAAGACAACGATATTAAAATGGTTGACTTTAAAATGGTTGATATTAACGGTCAGTACCGTCACGTAACCATTCCTGCCGGAAATTTTTCAGAGGATACTATGAAAAGCGGTATCGGTTTTGATGCTTCCAACTATGGTTATGCAGTGGTTGAGAAGAGTGATATGGTATTTATTCCCGACCCCGATACAGCAGTTATCGACCCGTTCTGTGAGGTTCCCACTCTTTCGATGACCGGTAATGCAATGATTATCGACAGTCCTGAGAATCGTCCTTTGGCTCAGTATCCGAGAAACATTATCCGTGCCGCCGTTGAACATATGAAGGCTTCGGGCGTTGCTGATGAAATGCTTATTTTACCCGAGTTTGAGTTTTACCTTTTTGACGAAGTTACCTGGGGCGTAGACGGCAGCTACGTCGGTGCCTCGGTTGATGCTAAGCAGTCTTATTGGAACAGCACTGTTGAGGGAAAGGGTGTTGTTGTCCCCAAGCAGAAGAACTATCATATTGCAAAACCGTTTGATATTTCGTACGAGTGCCGTAGCGAGATGTGTATGCATATGGCTGATATGGGTATTCAGATTAACTATCACCACCCCGAAGTTGCCGCCTCCGGTCAGTTTGAGATTGAGCCGCAGTTGGGCGAAGTAGTATCAATGGCAGATGCTACTATGATGATTAAGTATATTATCCACAATACTGCCTTAAAGCACGGCAAGACGGCTACCTTTATGCCCAAGCCGATTTACGGTGAGGCAGGTTCCGGTATGCACGTTCATATGTTGCTTATGAAGGACGGTCAGCCGGTATTCTCGGATGATGACGGATATTCTCATTTGAGTAAAACCGCCCACTATTTTATGGGTGGATTACTTAAGCACATTTCTTCTCTTTGCGCCATTACAAACCCGAGTACTAACTCGTTTAAACGTTTGGTTCCGGGCTTTGAGGCTCCGGTTACCGTTGGTTATGCAACATCCAACAGAAGTGCGGTTATAAGAATTCCGGCTTATGCCAAGAGTCCAGACAAGCGTAGATTCGAGCTTCGCAATCCTGATGCTACCTGCAACCCGTATTTCTGCTATGCAGCAATTCTTATGGCAGGTCTTGACGGTATCAAGAATAAGATTGACCCGCATGAGAACGGTTGGGGCCCTTATGACTGTAATCTTTTCCATCTTTCCGAAGAAGAGAAGGCAAAGTTACAGGGCTTGCCGGTATGCTTAGAGGATGCCTTGGATGCTCTTGAAGCCGACCACGATTATCTCACCGAGGCAGGAGTATTCCCTGAGGAGTTAATTAAAAACTTTATTAAGTCCAAACGTGCAGAATGTTCAGAGCTTTCTAAAATTCCGCATCCGGCAGAGTTTGACAAGTATTATAATCTTTAATATTCAGTGTTTATTAAACAAATCCCATCCGCCTGACCTATTGTTTGGCGGATGGGACTTTTTGTGGCAGATTTATTGCATACAAAACAGTACAAATATATCACGAAAGGTCGGTCAAAAATTAAATGTTTTGTTGTTCATAATGATTGACAACAGGAATTAATTGGTATAAAATATACTTCGTATAGTATTATGAAATATTGTTAAAAATTTGATTAAATACAGAAGGAGAATTATGATGGAAATTCAATTGCAGGAGCTTATTGAACAGATAAAAAAGAACGGCGTTGAAACGGCTGAGGCCGAGGCAAAAGCTATAATAGAAAAAGCTAAGGCCGATGCCGATAAAATAATCAATGATGCCGAGGCTAAAGCAAGGGAAATTGCAGCCAAAAGTAAGGCAGATAATGAACGCTTGGTTAAGGTTAGCGAAGACGCTATCCGTCAGGCAGGGCGTAATCTGCTTATTTCGTTTAGAGAGAGTGTTAACAAGGAACTTAATGCATTGGTTTCACTCAAGGTTGCAAAGGCATATTCTCCCGAAAATTTAAAGGAACTGATTTTGAAGGCAGTCGAGGCTTGGACCAGGAATACTGACACAATTGAGTTGTCGGTGCTTTTAAATTCGGATGATTTGGCCGCGTTAAAGAATGATTTGTTGAATGCCTTGAAAGAACGTATGCTTAATGGTGTTGTTTTAAAGGCAAGTGATGACTTCGACGGAGGATTCCGTATTGCCGAGAGTGACGGCAGTGCTTATTATGATTACTCGGTTTCTTCGGTTGTCGAAATGCTTTCAACCTATCTTAACCCCAAGGTAACAGCTTTGATGAAAGAGGCTTCAAAATGAGTCAATATTATCTTGCAGCACAGTTGCCGTCTCTGGATGCGGTGAGTGACGCGGTACCTTTGCCTATAACCGAGGAGAAGTTTTATGAACTTTGCAGTCGGTTTTTAAGCAAAAGGTCGTTTGACATTTTAAAAAACTTAACAATTTCACCCAAGCGTGACATTGAACCGACAGGTTCGGTACTGGTTGACGCGTGGAACGAGGGCGAAAGGAATTTAAGATTAGCGTTAGGAATTGTACGAGCAGGGAAACTGAAGAAAAGCTTTGATGCGTCGAGTGACAACATTCCTCAAGGCCTTTTGTTATCTGCAAAAACGGCCTTAGAGGCGCCGGACCCGTTTCAAGCAGAAAAGCTACTTAACAAGGAGAGGCTCAAGTTTTTGGAGAGCCTTCGTCCGATGGACAGTTTTTCGGAGGATGCGGTTTTTTACTACGGCTTAAAATTAAAACTGCTTAGTTATATCAGGCAGTTTGACAGCGATAAGGGCAAGGAAGCCTATCAGAAGATATACAACACCATTATGGTTGGCGGTTCAAGGGAGGTTAAATAATGGCAGAGAGTAAAGGTAAGGTAGTAAACGTTAACGGAAACTTAGTGTCGGTTGAATTTAGCGGCGATGTTTCCATGAATGAAATTTGTTATGTTAAGGTTGATAATACTGCATTAAAGAGTGAGGTTATTAGAATCCGCGGAAATATTGCGCAGATTCAGGTTTACGAAATGACCGGCGGTATTATGTGTGGTGATGAGGTTGAATTTACCGGTGATATGCTGTCAGCAGAGCTCGGTCCGGGTTTACTTGGGCAGGTTTATGACGGACTTCAGAATCCGCTGCCGGTTTTAGCTGAGCAGGCAGGTTGGTTTTTGGAACGCGGCAACTATGCTGACGGTTTGAACCATGAAACGAAGTGGAAATTTACCCCGACGGTAAAATTGGGGGATACCGTAAAGGCAGGCTGCTATATCGGTACGGTCCCCGAGGGTCCGTTTGTGCATAAAATTATGGTACCGTTTTATTTAAACGGAAGTTATAAAGTGAAATCAGTTTCTGAAAAAGGCGAATATACCGTTAAAGAAACCATAGCTGTTATTACCGATGAGCGAGGTAATGAAATACCGCTTTCAATGTCATTTAAATGGCCGGTAAAACGTGCTGTCAGATGTTACAGTGAGCGCTTGGCTCCAACCGATACGATGGAGACAAAGGTTCGCCTTATTGACTCGTTTTTCCCTGTAGCCAAAGGAGGTACCTATTGTATACCCGGTCCTTTTGGAGCAGGAAAAACCGTTTTGCAGCACACCACCTCCAAGTATGCCGATGTTGATATTGTTATAATTGCCGCCTGTGGTGAACGTGCGGGTGAGGTTGTTGAAACAATTACTGAATTTCCGGAGCTTGTTGACCCTAAAACAGGCCGTTCCTTGATGGAGCGTACGGTAATTATTTGTAATACGTCTTCAATGCCGGTTGCTTCGCGTGAAGCTTCAGTTTATACGTCGGTAACCTTGGCAGAATATTATCGTCAAATGGGACTTCACGTATTGCTTTTGGCCGATTCAACGTCACGTTGGGCACAGGCTTTGCGTGAAATGTCGGGACGTTTGGAGGAAATCCCCGGAGAAGAAGCCTTCCCGGCTTATCTTGAGTCTTATATTGCAGCGTTTTATGAGCGTGCGGGTTACGTTCGTCTGGCAGACGGCAGCACCGGCTCGGTAACCATTGGCGGAACCGTTTCACCTGCCGGCGGTAACTTTGAGGAACCCGTAACTCAGGCAACCTTAAAGGTTGTAGGTGCTTTTCACGGATTGTCGCGTGAACGCTCAGATGCCAGAAAATATCCTGCCATCGACCCGTTAATTTCGTGGTCGAAGTATAAAAGTGTTATTGACCCTATAAAAGCCCAATATTGCAAGAACTTGCTTGTTGCGGGTGATGAAATCGGCTCGATGATGAAGGTTATCGGCGAAGAAGGTACTACTTTAGAGGATTATATAACCTATCTGAAGAGCGAAATGCTTGATGCGGTTTATCTCCAACAAAATTCTTTTGATTTGGTTGAAGCGAATTGCGGTGTTGAGCGTCAGCGCTATGTTACCGACAAGCTGATTTATGTTTTAGGAAGCAGTTATAAATTGGGCGATAAGGATGAGGCGAGAAGCTTCTTTAACCGTATGCGCCAGAGATTTATCGATTGGAACTATAAAGAGTTTAAAAGTGAAGATTTTGCCTGGGCAGAGGGAGACATTGATGCTTTGTATGTTGAGGGTGCCGGCTCTTTGATGTCGGAAACCGAATTGATTTTGAAGGGCGGTGAGTGATAATGAATAAGGTATTTAACCGAATTGAATCTATTACAGGTAACGTTATAACGGTACATGCAACCGGTGTAAGATATAACGAATTGGCCGAGATTACTACCCGCTTTGGCAAATCACTCGCTGAGGTCATCAAAATCGAGGGAGAAACGGTATCTTTACAGGTCTTTGCCGGTGGCCAAGGTGTTTCAACCGGTGATGAGGTGCGCTTTTTGGGACATGAAATGCGCATTTCGTTCAGCGAAGATTTACTTGGACGTATTTTCAACGGCTCAGGTGAGCCAAGGGACAAAGGTCCTGCGCTGACCGAAAATCTGACTGCAATAGGCGGTCCTTCGGTCAACCCGACTAAGCGAATTTTGGCTAACAGGATGCTGCGAACCAACATCCCGATGATTGATATGTTTAACACCCTGGTTGTTTCGCAAAAGCTTCCGATTTTTTCTATTTCGGGTGAGCCTTACAACCAACTCTTGGCCCGAATTGCGATGCAGGCCGAAGCCGACGTTATTGTTTTGGGCGGTATGGGCTTAAAGTATGATGACTTTCTTTATTTTAAAGAAACTCTTTCAGCCGGCGGTGCATTAAGTAAGACGGTTATGTTTATTCATACCGCTTCTGACCCTACGGTTGAATGTATGATGATTCCTGATATGGCGTTAGCGGTTGCCGAGCAGTTTGCCTTGCAGAACAAGGATGTTTTGGTACTACTTACCGATATGACCAACTTTGCTGATGCTATGAAGGAAATTGCCATTACTCAGGAGCAGGTTCCGTCAAACCGCGGTTATCCGGGAGACCTTTATTCGCAACTTGCATCCCGTTATGAAAAGGCGGTTGACTTTGCAGATTCAGGCTCGGTAACTGTTTTGGGTGTTACCACAATGCCGGGTGATGACGTTACTCACCCCGTTCCCGACAACACCGGCTATATTACCGAGGGACAGTATTATCTTAAAGGCGGCAGAATAGAGCCGTTTGGCTCGCTTTCCCGCTTAAAGCAGAATGTTAACGGCAAAACCAGAGCTGACCATCGCGCTCTTATGGATGCTATGATTCGTATGTATTCTTCATATCGTGATACTGTCGAAAAGAAAAATATGGGCTTTGCGATGAGCCGTTGGGATGAAAAGCTTTTAAAATACGGCGAGCTTTTTGAGGAAAGATTAATGGACCTTTCGGTTAATCTTCCGTTAGAGGCCGCACTTAATACAGGTTGGGAAATCTTGGCCGAGTGCTTCGAAAAGGATGAAACTGGCATTAAATCTGAGTTGATTTCTGATTTCTGGCCTGAAACCTCCGATAAAAAGTAAGGAGGATAGAAAAATTGGCAAAAATCAAACTGACTAAAAATGAGTTGAAGGTACAAAAAGACGCGCTCAAGATGTACCGAAGATATTTGCCTACTCTGACACTTAAAAAGCAACAGCTTCAGGCCGAAATCCGTACGATTGAGGCAAACGCTAAATCGGTTCGTCAACAAAAGCAAGCATTGGAAAAAGGCTTTTTTGACTGGATTGCCGTTTTTAGTGAGGAAAAGGCCTTCCCTGAAGGTGCAGTTACGGTTAGCGATATAAAAAAGGGTTTTGGTAATATTGCAGGCGTGACTATACCCACATATGAGGGTGCGGTTTTTTCCCGAGGGGATTATGATTTGTATGAAACACCGCTTTGGGTGGATATAGCGGCCGATTTTATGGAAAGAGCTATGTCGCTTGATTTAGAGGCGGAAGTGTTAGATGAGCAGGTACGTCTTTTGCAGAAAGAGTTGAGAGCCACTTCACAAAGGGTTAATCTTTTTCAGCAGGTCAAAATACCTGAGACCATGGAAAACATTAAGAAGATATCTATTTATATGGCTGACCAGCAGGTAAGTGCTGTCGTGCGCTCTAAAATTTCAAAGCGTAAAATTGCACAGCTTAATGCTGCCGCATCTGGAAGGGAGGCCTCATTATGATTGTGCCTATGAAAAAAGTCTCCTTAATTATTTTAGGTGACAAAAAGGAACAGGCACTTAAAGATCTTCGTCGGCTGGGATTACTTCAAATTGAAATATCTGAAGGCAAGGGAGAAAAACTCTT
>JAZSCC010000227.1:0-6021 GCA_045602685.1 Acutalibacteraceae bacterium
AAGTATCTAAAAGAAAAAAGCGTAGAACGCATATTTTTAAACTTTTCCTGTCCGTTTCCTAAAAAGAGTCATCAAAGCCACCGCTTAACCTCCCCTACATTTTTAAGATTATATAAAGAATTACTTGCGCCAAATGCTGAAATTCATCAAAAAACCGACAACCGTCAGCTTTTTGAATACTCATTAGAACAACTTTCTGACCACGGTTTTACTCTAAAAAATATTTCACTCGACCTTCACCACAGTGATTTTGATGGCAATATAATAACCGAATACGAGCAACGCTTTGTGTCACAAGGCTTGCCAATTTACCGTTTAGAAGCATATATAAAATAATTTTAATGAGGAATTTATAAATGTCTTACTATAATGACCACGCCAAATACGGCGATTTTATAGAGAACTATACCCCAAAAAACGGTGGCTCTTCAAGACCGCCCAAAAACAAGAAGCGAAAAACCCGTCGCTTAAAAAAATGGGTTAAATTTAGCATATTTACCCTTATATTTGCTTTAGCCACAACAACTATTACTATTATATTTTCCTCAGCTAATAACAGCGGTACCTCTTCAGCCGATTACAGTACGATTACTTCCGGCACCGGTGACACTTCATCATCACAAAGCGCAACTGAGGTTGATACCACTCCGAAATTTACCGTTAAGCGTCCTGTTGACGCTGATTACACTGTAACGCTGGGTGATGAAATCGAAAGTCCTTATGCGATTTTGGTTGATGCCTCAGATGATACAATTTTAGCACGACGCAATGCCGACAAGGTTATATACCCTGCCTCGATGACCAAGGTGATGACGCTGTTGGTTGCCGCTGAAAATATTGATAACCTTAACGATACTTTTAAAATGTCTTATGAGATTATCGACCCTCTTTATAAAGAAGGCTTGACATTAGCCGGTTTCGGTCACGGTGAAGACGTAAAGCTTATTGATATGTTCTACGGTATGGTTTTGGAATCAGGCGCCGATGCTGCTGTAGGCTTGGCTTGTTATGTTTCGGGTAGCGAAGAAGAATTTGTGAAATTAATGAATAATAAGTGCAATGAATTAGGATTGAAAAATACTCATTTCACCAACGCCAGCGGTATGCATAATAAAGACAATTACACGACCTGTACCGAAATGGCAATGATAGTGCGCGCCGCTATTCAAAACGACTTTTGCCGTAAGGTTCTTTCAACCGAATGGTACACAGTACCTGCAAACGAATTCCATGGGGAACTTAAATACCACCACGGTATGTTCGAAAAAATGTACGGAGATGAAGCAAAGGTTGCATTTGTAAAGGGAGGTAAAACCGGTTTTACAAGTCAGTCATTGTTCTGTCTGGCAAGTTTCGGAGTGACCGATGACGGTCGTGAAATAATCTGCATCACCGCTAAGGGTGACCGCAAATACGCGCCTATTCACGATGCCGTTTACCGTCTTTACGCCAAGTATACTCACCCTGTAAAAAATTAAATCAAGGCAACTTATTTATCTGCAAAAACAGAATTTACCCTTTAAAATAGCCGCTGTAGGTATTGCAAATCAGTGTAAAACGACAACAAAACAACCGGAAGTTTATTAATAACTTCCGGTTGTTACTTTATAAAATGTAATATTATATTGACAAATTTCAGAAAAAATTATAAAATAAATATAAATAAATATCAAATATTACCAATTTCTTTGTTAAAAGGAGTAACTGTAAATGGGAACACTCAAAAAAACAAACAAATCCCCTTATAATTTAATTTCCGGTGCATTTTTTGTTGTCAGTGCACTATTAAATTTGATATTTCTTCTCGGCGAAGTTAATCACAGCCGAAATAACGTTTTTGCCTCAGCCGATATATTTATAATCGATTCCGAATATACTCCTGTCATATGTTTCGCATTTATTATCTTATTCGGTATTTTTACGATTTGTTCAATAGTTTCACTGTTTTTGAATTTCACAAAACAAAAGACTTCTATTTGGCCCGCCTTGACTGCTGTATTTTGTACAGGTATATCACTTGTTTTAAATATTTCCTACTCGGTATCGGATTTCAGCATTCTTTTAATTCTGAGTCTTTTAATCAATATTTCATGGCTTATTTATGCTCTCTTCTGCTGGTTCTCAAACGGTAATTATAAAAAACCGTCGAAATCCGATTTTACTCCACTTAAGCGAAATCTTTCGATTATTTTGAGTATTTGTGTCCTTATATGTATTTCACTTTTTTACGTTCCTCTTTGCTCCTATTCTTCAAGTGATGCTGACGGAATAGTTGCTCCGATGAATGCTCTTTCATCTGACTATTTCAGCACAATATGCCTTGTATATTTGGCTCTAATCTGTGCGCTTGTCATTGTAATATTCAGACTTATAGCTAATGCTCTTATATGTCTTACCAAAAGCGATTCGGATTTTATAAATGCTACATCACCTATTGTAACGCTGACGCTAATCTCATCAGCAGTTTATTTTGTCAGCGGCGTTATGATATGCTCGTTTAACAATACACCCGAGGAAGAATACTCTACCTATGCATATATACCGTTAATTATATCATTTACTCTTTATTTCATATTTGCAATTCTATCGAGAAACTTCGGTGAACCCAAAGTCAAGAGCGACGGAGAAAAAGCCGTCTTTATAACACGTCTTGAATTTCTTATATATGCCCTTTCGGCAGCCGGACTCACACTCGCACAAATTTTTTCTGATATTATTCAGGTTCAATTTGATGAAGCTTCTCTGATTTTAATGGAAGATGTTCACCTTAACGGTTATGAAATTTTTATGACTTACAATCAACTCGACTCAGGCTTTCAATTAGTCGCATTTGTTCTCTTTACTGCTATGTGTATAACTGCGGTGCTAATTGCCTCAAGTGTATTATGCTTTGTAAGGAAATCTAAGTTGTTTTATAAAGTCACACTGTCCTCACTCATATCTTCAGGTATTATTTCGTTGGTAGTCGGTCTTTTTGGCAAATACTACGAAATTGTTCAGCGTATCAACGAAGATGCTATTTCGCGTATGCTTGGAATGGAATTTGACAGTCTTAATCCGGGACTTTCCTTTACCGTAATCAGTCCCTCTTTCTACTGGTTCCTCGGAATTTGCTCAGTTTTGATTGTTGCTGTCATAAGAAGACCTTATTCTAAAGGCACTGTTGGCGAGACGCCCGTACTTCAATCGGGTGCTGAGATGCGTATTCAACCGGGCGCGCAAGTCAGTTCCTCGAATGAACTGCAAATCGGCACGTCAAATATACCGTCAGGCTCGGCGTCTGTCGGCTCGTCTGCCTTAAATAACAGTGTAATTTCTCCAAGCGTTATGAATGAAAGAATGCTGTCCAATCCTTGCCCCGCTTTCGATGAAATTGACAGTAAAATTCCCGAATTCGAAGCAAAATTAGATGAGCGCAGAAACCATATCTTTGAAAATCCCACACTTCAAAAAATCACAGAGTTTGTTGTGACTTATGCTAGAGACAGCCGTCTGCATCTATCCTACAGTGTTGAGGATATTGCTACCTTTATTGCCGGCCTAGGTGCATCCCGTCTTACTATTTTACAGGGTATGAGCGGTACCGGTAAAACCAGCCTTCCAAAAATTTTCAGTGAGGCAATTTTCGGAAATTGTGAAATAATTGAGGTTGAATCCTCTTGGCGTGATAAAAACGAACTTTTGGGATTCTATAACGAATTCAGTAAGTTCTATACACCGAAAAAATTTACCCAAAGTTTATACCGCGCCGTCTTAAACAAAAACGTTATTACGTTTATCGTACTGGATGAGATGAACCTTTCACGTATTGAGTATTATTTCTCTGATTTTCTCTCTCTAATGGAAAATGAAGAGGATAAACGTGAAATCAAGCTTTTAAACATACCTCTTTACAAAACCAATAATGGTATTACAAGCGAATATTCAGCTCTTACCGACGGGCACACTATTAAAATTCCCTCAAATATTTGGTTTATAGGCACTGCCAACCGTGACGAAAGCACCTTTGAAATAAGCGATAAGGTTTATGACCGTGCACATACTATAAACTTTAATAAGCGTGCCTCTAAGCCGATATACAACGGTCAACCTTTAGAACAACGCTTTTTAAATGTTTATGCGTTCAGAAATTTACTTGAACAGGCCAAACAAAAGGTTAATTTCAGTATAGAAAATTATCCCTTAATCAAGGAAATTGAAAAACTGCTGGCACCGTATAATATTTCTTTCGGAAACCGTATTGCTAATCAGATTGAGGATTTCGTAAAAATTTACGCTTCCTGCTTCCCCTCGCCTGAAAGCGTTATTTTCGATGCAGTTGAAAAAATAATGCTTAGCAAGGTAATAAGTAAGCTTGAACTGAAAAGTATCGAAAACAAAACCGCCCTCGCAAGAGAATTTGAAAAGCTTAATTTAATGCGTGCAGCCGAGTTTATTTTAAAGCTTAACGAGGATTAATTTTATGTCTGCCAACCCCATATACCATACCTCCTCATTTGAAGATTTTAACGAATATAAGCAAATTTTTGATTTTATATCACAACGCAACACTTTAACTCTTGCAGAGTTTGAAAGAGCAATTATAAATGATATAAATCTTTTTGCAATACCCCAGGACTATAATTTTGAAGTTCTTAATGCCTCGCTTAACGAAATCGTTAAGGTTCTTCCTAACATAAAAAATATATTTTCACGTCCGATAACTCATATTAAAAATGAAAGCGAAATTTTACCGGTTGAAGCAGTTAAATCAATAAGCAATGAAACTGTTTCACATATCAGTGTTCACAGTGAGTTTTGGCAGAATATTGAAAACGGAAGCTTACTTCCGCACAAGCTTTTGAGCCAAAACTATATTGATAACTATGCAATTTATGAAAACGTAATTTTCACCCGACTTATTGATTATATTCTTCTGTTTATAAACCAAAATATCAATTTTTTAAATAACGTTTTGTATTCAAACCGTGATTTACATTTCAATTTGCTCGAGCGTGAAAATCATTTGTCATATTTCTTGGCATTAGGAAAACTTCATACCGGTTATGTCAGAGACAATTCAAAATACGGCGTTATTTGTGAAACTTGCCTTGAAAAATTAAAATTTATCAACCGAGTTCTGAAACCATATCTCTCAAAACCGGTATATAAACGTTGCAAAAAGGTCACTGCAAAAATGACTTTACGCAAAACAAACATTTTCAGAAATGATAAAGATTACGGCCGTATTTATAAGCTTATAAAATATTTTGCATTAAAAGAAAACAAAATATCAAACTCATTAAAAGCAGATGTTATGTCGGTTAAGAATGAAGGCTATTTTCATTATTGTACACTTATAACAATTTTCGGCATTTCGCACTTTAACTTCAACTTTTCCGAAAACACCATATTTGATTTTAAAAAATTAAATGCCGATGCTACGTTTAAAGAATACTCATTAAAAATCGAAACGGTTAATGAAAATAACATCAATGCACTTAAAATATCCGTCAAAAGAAACACTTTATACAGTATTGTTTTAATACCTGAAGTATCACATTTTGAGAATAATGAGCTTTTTGAATTGGCAAAACAAACCTTTAATGTCAATGAAATTCACATTTTAAGTTCATTCAGAGAGAACAATGAAACAATTTTCTTGAGCCCATTTGATATTGAATCTTTCAGAAAAATTCAACAATTGGTTTTGAAAGCGATGGTTTACTCGGATTCAACATATGATTTTTGTCCGTTCTGCGGTGAAAACTTAAAATTAGACGGAAATAAATACTTTTGTAAATTCTGCCGTACTGAAATAGCAGAAAACACTTGTCCGGAAACTGAGCATTCATACAAATCAATAACAATCAGCAATCTTAAGGTCAACCATCTCGAACAGCGGAAAGATGCACTTATGCACTTCCGAAACATTACGGAAATATCACCGGCAGCAGATATTGTTTGTCCATATTGCAAACAAATACATTACAAGTAAAGACCTTTTAATCCCCTGCTTTAATTGTAAAATTAAAGCAGGGG
>JAZSCC010000228.1:0-2285 GCA_045602685.1 Acutalibacteraceae bacterium
CAATCGGTGAAATCGGACTTTCGGGTGAAGTTCGTTCGGTATCACGTATTTCTGCACGTATTAGCGAGGCGGCACGTTTAGGTTTTGGTCGCTGTGTTGTCCCTCGTTCTTGCTTAAAGCAGATTAAGATTAAGGCTGATATTGAGGTTATCGGTGTCAGAAATCTGCATGAGGCTATTGCAAATGTATTTTAATTTTATACACTATTAAACATAAAATAGTCGATAAACTAACCGTTTGTCGACTGTTTTATTGCATAAATATACTGAAATTGTAAATACTTCTTGCATTTTAAAATAAATGATGTTATACTTATTTTGTAATAAAAGTCGAAAGACTATTGGAGGTTAGAATATGAAAAAAGTTTTATCATTGGTTCTTGCACTCGTTATGCTTTTAGGTGTTTGTGCTTTGGCAGGTTGTGGCACAAAGGATGAGAATACTCTTGTTATGGCTACCAACGCAGCTTTTCCTCCGTACGAAATGTATGAAGGTGACAAAATTGTTGGTATTGATGCGGAAATAGCTGCTGCTATTGCTGAAAAGCTCGGTATGAAACTTGAAATTAAGGATATTGAGTTTGACTCTATCGTTGCTGGTGTTTCTAGTGGAAAGTATGATATTGGTATGGCAGGTATGACTATTACCGAAGACAGATTAAAGAGTGTTAACTTCACAACCTCTTATGCTAAAGGTATTCAGTCTGTTATCGTTCCCGAAAATAGCCCGTATACTTCTTTTGAGGATTTCTATACCGGATTTGACGCAGATGAAAACCCTATTGCTGTTAAAGACGGTATTAAAATTGGTGTTCAGATGGGTACCACAGGTGATATTTATTGTTCTTCTGACCCTAAAGATTGGGGATTTGGTAAAGAAAATGTTGCACAGTACAACACAGGTGCTGATGCTGTTCAGGCACTTGTTACCGGCAAAGTAACTGCTGTTATTATCGATAATGAGCCTGCAAAAGCATTTGTAAAAGCTAACCCTGGTCTCAAGATTTTGGAAGGCGCATTTGCTGATGAAGATTATGCAATTTGCCTCTCTAAAAAGAATACCAAACTTTTAGAAAAGATTAACAAGGCTTTGGATGAACTTACTGCTGACGGTACAATCAAGCGTATTGTTGATAAGTATATTCCTGCCGAAACTGTTGATGAAAAATAATTAAGTTTTTATTTTTACGCTTTATTAAAGGGCGGTAGTATTACCGTCCTTTTTAAGTGTTTATAGAGATTATTGTTGTAATCTATGAGGAGTTAGTATGGATTGGTTTAACGATTTAAAGGAACAGTTTGTTCTCAACTTTGTCAAGGATGACCGTTGGGAATTTCTGCTTCAAGGTTTCTTAAATACTATTATCATTACCTTAGTTTCTGCTGTTATCGGAGTAGTAATAGGTATTGTTGTAGCAACAATAAGAACAACTTTTGATAACAATTTTGAAACCCTTCAAAAGAATAAAGGTCTTCAATATTATATTTTTGCCTTTGTAAACGGATTTTGTAAACTTTATTTAACAATTTTCCGCGGAACGCCCGTAGTTGTGCAGTTATTGATAATGTATTTTATCATTTTTGCTTCATCTGATAACGGACTATTAGTTGCTATGCTTGCGTTCGGTATTAATTCCGGTGCTTATGTTGCTGAAATATTCCGTGGCGGTATTATGTCGATTGACAAAGGTCAGCTTGAGGCAGGTCGTTCACTTGGATTTAGTTACTTTAAAGCAATGACTGTTGTAGTTTTGCCACAGGCAATAAAAAATGTTCTACCGACTCTTTTAAATGAGTTCATTGCTCTCTTAAAGGAGACCTCGGTCGCTGGTTATGTCGGTATTATGGATTTAACCAAAGCAGGAAACAATATCAGAAACCATACATATTCTGCATTTATGCCTTTGATTGCCGTCGCACTAATTTATTTGATTTTGGTTGTTTTACTTACGTGGCTTGTAGGTAAACTAGAAAGGAGGCTGCGCAAGAGTGAACACTGATATTATTGTTCGTGTTGAGAATTTGCAGAAATCCTTCGGCAAAGTTGACGTTTTAAAAGGAGTTAACGCTGAGATTAAAAAAGGTGACGTTATGGTTGTTATTGGACCGTCAGGCTCAGGTAAATCTACTTTTTTGAGATGTTTAAATATGTTAGAAAAGCCTACTAGTGGTAGTATAATTTTTGAGGGACAAGATATTACTGCGAGTGATGTAGATTTATCTATGGTTAGGAGAAAAATTGGAATGGTATTTCAGCAGTTTAATCTTTTTCCTCATTTAACTGTT
>JAZSCC010000229.1:0-4695 GCA_045602685.1 Acutalibacteraceae bacterium
TCATTGGCAAAGGCAGGATTGGATGAAAACATACGAGCCGAGGCCTTGACAATGCAAAATCTGGCTGACGTTTTCAATTTATTGTAATGTCGGTTAAAGCATTATATAAATAAGCGCCATAAGCAACAACTCATCTGTCTCTTCGGTTGACAATAGGAAAATGAGCGCTATTATAATTAATACGTCGTTGTCTATGTGTAAATTTTTGAAGTTGAAAATTTTTAAAATATCCGTCCCTTTAAAGCGGCTGAAAAGTCCGCTTTTTTGCGTTTGAGTTTGATTTTGCGGCGGACGGTTTTGAGACGGATGTTGTGTTGGTTGGCTTTGTTTTGGCCTGTTTTGGTTATTTTTGTTGGATTGCTGATTGTACCGAGGTGGATTTGAACTCGTATAGTTTGGAATCGGCGGTTTTTCGTTGCCGCGCAGAGCATTATCCGAACGCCGTTGCATTTCTCTGATTCGGCGTTCGGCATCAAGCTGCATTTTTTGAATGTCTCTCATATTTTCAGGCATTTCGTCACCTCAAGGTAAATCAAAATAGTGAGTCAAGTACACCTTGCTCCTTTAATACGGGAAGTAAAGAGGCGATTTTTAAAAGTTTTACCGCTTTATCTATCCGTTCCTGACGGTTAATTGAGAGATGGGGTTTTAAGGCTAACAAAAGGTCGCTTCTGCGGTCGGATTGTTTATTATTAAAGGCCGACATAAGTCCCATAATTTTACTTATGTCAAATCCGTCGGGAAGGCTGAAGCCTCCGCCCGAGGTGTTTTCGGGCGGTTCATCTTTCGGCGGTGCGTTATCTTTAAATAATGCATCGGCCAATGATTTAATTTTATCCATTCCGTCGGGACTTGAGAGCAGTTCGGAAATTTTACCCGCCATATCCTCCATTTTTATTTCCTCCTAAAATAGTTTTTTGTAATCATTTGTTAAATTTTTTTATTAACTCATCGGTGATGTTTTTGTCATTCATTACTTTTTTTACCTTGTCGGCTGATGTTTTATCCATTTTAGATAATAGGGAGTCAACATCGCCCGACATTGCAGTTTGTTTTAATTCTTCGGGGGATATCCCGAGTTTCTTTGAGGCCATTTGAAGCATCGCATTCAGTTGCTTTTCGTCCATTTGTGCTACCTCTTTTCTGAATTTAATGGTACAATAATATAATATGCGAATTTTAACTTTGCGATTACAGAAGGTGACATAAGTTTTATGCTTTTAAACTGAGGTATAATTGACTTTTCAAAAGATATGGAGTATAATTGAAAAACAATGAAACCTTTGTTTTAAGGAGGTGGAGGATAGTTTGGAACTATTAAAAAAGTTTCGCAATACGATATTGTTTTTTCTGAAAGTGTTGGTAATTGTAACGGTAACCACTGCTTTTATCGGAGTATGGCAGAATTTTTATTCTGAAACACTTTACAGCGGTAACGGTAATTATTTGTTCGTTGCTTTATATATTGCAATATTTGTAGTTTTTGGCGGTATATATGATGGGTTTAAGGTTGGAATTCAGCGTGTTCATGAGCTGTCATACAGCTTATCCTTATCCGTGTTCTTTGCTAATTGCTTTATTTACGTAATACTGTGTCTTATTGCAGACAATATGCTTAATCCTTTGCCGCTAATGATTTTAACGGTTTGTCAGGTGATTATATTAATCGGACTTATGTATTCTTTAAGCCATGTTTATTTTGCACTTCACCCGGCACGTAAGGTTTTAGCTGTTTTTGATGCTAACAGCCGTAATGATATTATCAAGAAAATATCTATTATCAAGGAACGCTTTTCGCTGTCAAAGGGCATTACAATTGACCGTGGTTTGGAAGAAATCAAAAAAGAGATTGACTTTTATGACACCATTCTTATTTGTGAATTTGACCCATCTTTAAAGGATGAGGTAATAAAATATTGTTACGGACAAAATAAGCGCATTTATATTTTACCGTCGAGTGCCGATGCTATTTTAAACGGCAGCTATCCCGTGCAGGTGTTTGATACGCCGGTCTTGTTTTTGCATAATGGCGGTCTTTCAATGGAACAACGTATTTTAAAGCGCATTTTTGATATTATTGTATCGGGGTTAGGTATCATTATTACAAGTCCTATAATGTTGTTAATAGCTGTTGGTATCAAGCTTTGTGACTTTGGCCCTGTGATTTTTAAGCAACCTCGAATAACCCGCGACCAAAAGGTGTTTAATATTTATAAATTCCGCTCTATGAAGGTTGCAACGGATAATGAGATTAAAAAGACTACCGTTGATGATGACAGAATCACGTTTATTGGCAGAATTATCCGTCCGTTCAGGTTGGATGAGTTGCCTCAGTTGTTCAATATTCTTTTCGGGCATATGTCAATAGTAGGTCCTCGGCCTGAAATGATTGAACTTGTCAGAGACTATGCTGCCAAGCTTCCCGAGTTTAATATGCGCCATAAGGTTAAGGCAGGACTTACAGGGTATGCTCAGATTTACGGAAAGTATAACACCACGCCTCAAAATAAGCTTAATATGGATATACACTATATAGAAAACTATTCGTTTTTAGAGGATATTAAGCTTTGTGCGATGACATTGAAAATTCTTTTTGTACGTGAAAGTACCGAAGGCTTCAGTGAGGCTGACAGCAAACTGAAAAATACAGATGATAAGTAATATCGGGAGTGATTTATATGGATAAAACGCTAGTAGTTATGGCGGCAGGTATGGGTAGCCGTTTCGGCGGATTAAAGCAGGTTGCCGCAGTCGGACCAAACGGTGAGGCAATTTTGGACTTTTCGGTGTACGATGCCAAAAAGGCCGGCTTTACAAAAATTGTGTTTGTTATAAAGCATGCTATTGAGCAAGAATTTAAGGCAACGGTAGGTAAGCGTGTCGAAAAACAGCTTCCGGTTGAATATGTTTTTCAGGAGTTAGATGCATTACCCGAGGGCTTTACTGTACCCGAAGGCCGTGAAAAGCCGTGGGGTACCGGTCATGCGGTGCTTTGCTGTAAGGATGTGGTAAAAACCCCGTTTGCCGTTATTAATGCAGATGATTTCTATGGTGCTTCGGCTTATGAAAAGGTTGCCGAAGGCTTGGAAACTGCAGATGGCTACTGTATGGTAGGTTTTAAACTCAAAAACACCGTTACCGAAAACGGTTATGTTTCCCGTGGTGTTTGTACTGTTGAAAACGGTCTGCTGAAGGATGTTGACGAGCATACGAAGATTGATAGTGACTGTAGATTTGTTAAAGAGGACGGCACCGTCGGTCAACTTTCACCAGATACGGTTGTTTCAATGAATATGTGGGGATTTACTCCCGATTTGTTTGACTATTTGGAAGTAGGTTTTAAGAAATTCCTAGAGGAACGCGGTACTGAGATGAAATCAGAATTTTTCCTGCCGTTTTTAGTAGATGAACTGCTTAAATCGGGAGAAAAAACCGCTAAGGTACTGGTTGCAGAGGATAAGTGGTACGGCGTTACATATAAAGAGGATATGCCCACAGTAGTAGGTGCTATCAAGGCTTTATGTGACCAGGGTAAATATAGTTTTTAAGAAGTGATAAGATAATATGGAAAGTTATGTTTCAGAGGCTAAAAGTGCCGTCCTTGAGTTGATTAAGGTCGCAGGACTTAAAAAAGGTCATATTTTAGTGGTTGGTTGTTCGACAAGCGAAATCACAGGTAATAAAATCGGCACACAGTCGGTGCCTGAGGTTGCAACTCAGGTTGCTGAGGCTATCAAAGATGAATTAGACAAAAAGGGAATATACCTGGCAGCGCAATGCTGTGAGCATTTAAACCGTGCAATTATTATTGAGCGCAAATTAGCAGAAGCCGAAGGCTTGGAAATTGTGAACGTTGTTCCTCAGCCTAAGGCAGGAGGCTCGTTTGCGACAGCCGTTTACAAGGCAATGAAAGAGCCGGTGGCGGTTGAAACAATTTGTGCTGATGCAGGACTTGATATTGGTCAAACGCTAATCGGAATGCACTTAAAGGCTGTTGCCGTGCCGGTGCGACTTGAAACCAAGACTATCGGTTGCGCGTTACTCACTGCAGCAAGAGTGCGCCCGAAATTTATTGGCGGAAGTCGGGCACAATATAATGAAAAATTATTATAAGAACAAAAGCAACATATTGTAATATGATGTTTTGGCTAATTTGTGCTAACAGTACGAAGACACCACATAGTAGTTTTGTAATTCTACTATGTGGTGTTTTTTGTATAAATCATTTGAATTTTATTAAATTTTTGTTCTTTTGCAAATAATAGTTGACAAATAAAGACAAAATATTCAAAAACTTGGTCGTTTTTGTTTGAGATTTTTTAAAATCGCAACCATTGGTTGACAAAACTTCAATGTTTGGTTGCTTGTGATTTGGTTTTGCTTGAGGTATTATATAAATTGTAGTGGTGTGCACTGCAAATATACGTTTTCGGAGGATATTATGACTATTGGTGAAAAAATTACTCATCTTCGCTCGGCTGCAGGAATGTCACAGGAAACATTGGCTGATAAACTTTCAGTATCACGCCAGTCGGTTTCGAAGTGGGAGATGGACCAGGCTCAGCCTCAAATAGATAAAATTTTACTTTTATGCGAGCTTTTTAAGGTATCTACCGATGAATTACTTTACGACAAAAAGGTTATTAACCGTGCCGCCTCAAGTGCGCCGGTAAAGAATAAATATTTTGGTACCGA
>JAZSCC010000230.1:0-6562 GCA_045602685.1 Acutalibacteraceae bacterium
AAGATTTAATTAATATAGATGAAATTAATCCCATACTAGTGGCGCTTACTGAAAAGGTATCATATAGACTTAGAAAATATAAAATGGTAGCTAATGTTGTAAATGTTCAATTAAGAACAAAAGATTTTATAGATTATTCAAAGCTAGATAAAATTATTATTGGTGTAGTTGGAGGCGACGGTATTGGTCCTGCAATTACTGCAGAAGGTCAGCGTATACTTGAACATTTACTTGCAGATAAGGTAAGTGAAGGTAAAATTGAATTTAAGGTGATTGACGGGCTTACAATAGAAAATCGTGCAGCTGTAATGAAAGCAATTCCAGATGATGTTCTTGCTGAAATTAAAAAATGCCACGTTATTTTAAAAGGCCCGACAACAACTCCAAGAGCAGGTGATAAATGGCCCAATATTGAAAGTGCCAACGTTGCTATGCGTAAAGAACTTGATTTGTTTGCAAATCTACGCCCCGTTCGTGTGCCTGACGAAGGTATTGATTGGACATTTTTCCGCGAGAACACCGAGGGTGGCTATGCAGTTGGCTCACAAGGCCTTCACGTGACCGATGATTTGGCAATTGACTTTGTAGTTGCAACAACTGAGGGCTGTGAGCGTATTGCACGTTTAGCATACGAATATGCAAGAAAAAATAAAAAGGAACGCGTTTCAATTATCACAAAAGCTAATGTTATTAAAACTACTGACGGTAAATTTTTAAAGATTTGTCAAAACGTCGGAAAAGAATATCCTGAAATCATTACTGATGACTGGTATATCGATATTACCACTGCAAAGCTTATTGACCAGAAACGCCGCAAAGATTTTAAGGTGTTTGTCCTTCCCAACCTTTACGGCGACATTATTACCGATGAGGCCGCTGAATTCCAAGGCGGTGTAGGTACCGCCGGTAGTGCTAACATCGGTAAAAAATATGCTATGTTTGAAGCTATTCACGGCTCAGCTCCGAGAATGGTATTAGAGGGCCGTGATAAATATGCAGACCCTTGCTCAATGCTTCGTGCCGCAGTTATGCTGCTTTCACACATCGGCAAGCAGGTTGAGGCAGACTTGCTCGAAAAAGCGCTTGACATATGTATGTACACCGAGAAAAAGCTTAACATAACAGGCCGTGATACCGGTTGCACCTGTACCGAATTTGGTGATTATGTAATGGAGACCGTTAAAGCTCTTGCAAAATAATTCTTAATTCTAAATTAAAGGAGGCTTTTTAATGAATAACAAAAGCCGCAATGTTTCAAGCTCGGTTATTAAGAGACTTCCAAGATACCACCGATTTTTAGGCGACCTTAATAATAAAGGTATGACACGTATTTCTTCCAAAGAACTGTCAATTCGTATGGGACTTACCGCAAGCCAAATCAGACAGGACTTAAACTGTTTCGGTGAATTTGGTCAACAGGGCTACGGTTACAATATCAAACTGTTATATAATGAGATTGGTCAAATTCTAGGTTTACAAGACACAAAAAAGGCTATTCTTATCGGTGCAGGACATATGGGTAAGGCTTTAACATTACATTTTGATATGTCAGCTAAAGGCTTTCAGCTTATCGGAATTTTTGATATCAAGCCCTCTCTTTTAGGACAAACAGTGCAAAATTTACCCATTCACAGTATGGACCGATTAGATGAGTTTTGTAAAGAAAATAAGCCCGATATGGCAATTCTCTGTATCCCGCGTGAATCGGCCCGTGAGGTAGCTGAGGTTTTAATCAACTTAGGTATAAAAGGCTTTTGGAACTTCACGCATTATGACCTATCGGTTGAATTTCCCGGAATTTGTGTTGAGAATGTTCATTTGAGTGACAGCTTGATGACTTTAAAATATAATCTCAACAGCCTCGGTAAAACAAAATAATTAAACTCGGCGGATTTATTTCCGCCGAGTTGTTTTTTTGCATCTTCAGGTTAAAATATTAAAAAAGCCTAGGAGAAAATATGCTACAAACTATTTTTCGTACAATTATAATGTACTTTATTATAATCACCGCTATTCGCCTTATGGGTAAAAGACAAATCGGTGACCTTCAACCATCGGAATTGGTAATAACAATACTTTTATCAGAAATTGCAGCTTTTCCTATTGAAGATACCAATACGCCGATTATTTACGGAATTCTGGCTACTCTAACATTAGTGTTTTTGGAAATATTGACCTCATTTACCGCAATGAAATCAATAAATTTCAGAAAAATAATATACGGTAGGTCGGCTGTTATAATCGAAAACGGTACCATCGACCAAAGAATGCTTAAAAAACTAAGGATTACTGTATCTGATTTGATGGAGGTTCTCAGGAACCAAGAGATATTTGATTTAAACGAAATAGCCTACGCAATACTTGAAACCAACGGACAAATGAGTGTTCTTTTAAAGCCGGAGTTTCAAACTGCCTCAGTCTCTGATATAAAAGGACATAGTCAACCGACAACCATGCCCTGTCTTATTGTAAGCGACGGTAAACTTTTAACCAGAGCAATGGATAAATACAATGTGTCAAAATCAAAAATTCTTGAAGCAGTAAAAAAGAAAAATCTAAGATTAAAAGACGTATTTTTAATGACAATTGACCAGGAAGGAAAAATCACAATTGTAAAAAAGGAAAAGCAAGGATAACAAATACTGCTTTGCGCAACGTGGGCGAATTTGTTATCCTTGCTTTTCTTATATGTATTTACGATGCTAATTTTAGCCTTAAACGAAGTTTATCACTTATCATAGCAATAAATTCAGAGTTGGTCGGCTTTCCGCGGCAGGTTTGCACTGTATAACCAAAATACAGATTAAGTACCTCAACATCACCTCTGTCCCAAGCAACCTCAATGCCGTGACGAATTGCTCTTTCTACTCGTGACGATGTAGTACCGTTCTTCTTTGCTACAGCCGGATACAAAACTTTTGTTACAGAGTTAATACATTCAGGGTCTTTTACGGACATTAATATTGCGTCTCTCAAGTATTTATAACCTTTTATGTGAGCCGGAACACCTATTTGATGAATTATCTCTGTAATCATCATTTCAAGGTCAATATCAGATAACGGAGTATTTGTATTTATAAAATTATCCCTTTTTAAAGAAGCACCGCACATTTGTAAAATTCTCTCAGCTAAAACAGTAAAGTCAAATGGTTTAATGAAAAAATATGCTGCACCTGATGATAACGCCTCTGACTCTAATCTCGAGCTGCCAAAACCGGACATAACAAAATATAAGGGGTTGTTTTTGGAATTGTTAGCAAAAAGTTTCTTCATAACTCCGACAGCATCAATACCGGGTAAGAAAATATCAGACACTATTACATCAGGTCTTATCCTTTCTGCACATTCCAACAAAATTCTGCCGTCCTTCTGGCACAAGACCGGCTCCATCCCGTATGATTTTATGACTTCCTGACATTTTTGACCGAATTCCGTACTGTCATCCGCAATTAGTACAATTAGTTTCTTTTTCATTTCTTTTCCTCCTGAATTCTTTGGGATATGCCATATTTTACCATATGAGAATAAGATATGCAATAGCTAATTTGGGAAAATTTAACACAATTTTGTCGATTTTCTGATAATTTCTCACGAATTACAATATTTGATAATATTTTTTAAATATTTACAGCAAAAAATAGTATAAAATGACAATTGTAATTTTACTGTTGATTTTAATAAATAAAAGCATTATAATAAATATACTTTTTTGAGGAGAGATTCTTTTGAGTTGTACAATTTATTTAATAAGACACGGACAAAGCATAGGTAACCAATCCGAAGTGTTTTTAGGCCATACAGATATGGACCTTTCACCCTTAGGTTACCGTCAGGCTGAAAAAACTGCAAAGTATTTAAATACGCTACATATAAATAAAGTATATACGAGTGATTTATTACGTTCGTACAATACCTGTAATGAATATTTGAAACTTTCCAAAAAAACCGTCGAAAAGAAATTAGATTTACGTGAAATTTATGCCGGTGAATGGGAAGGAAAAGAGTATTCTGTTTTAAAAACAAAATATAAAGAAAGTTATGATGTATGGCTTAACGATATTGGAAAGGCACAACCTTTAAACGGCGAATCAATACAGGATGTTCAGAAAAGAATGGTCAACTGCATTACCGAAATTGCCAAAGAAAATGACGGTAAGACTGTTGCAATTTTTACCCACGCCTGTGCCTTGAGATGCTTTATTACTTATGCTAATCATTTAGATATTAGCCAAATGAAAGATGTTAAATGGGCAACAAACGCTTCTGTAACTACGGTTGAGTATTCAGATAATGAATTCAAGGTTATTGACTATAGCAGTGATTCATTTTTAGGTGAATTAAAGTCTCAACGTCCTAAAAATGTTTAAGGAGATTTATATGGGAATAATTGAAATTATAGCATTAGGTATCGGTCTTTCAATGGATGCATTTGCCGTATCAATCTGCAAAGGCCTGGCAATGAACAAAACGAATATTAAACAATGTTCAGTTGTCGGAGCATGGTTCGGTTTCTTTCAAGCCTTAATGCCGTTTATTGGATTCAAACTTGTTATGATTTTTAGTAGCTTCATAGAAAAATACGACCATTGGGTGTCGTTTGTACTTCTTTTGTTAATCGGCGGAAATATGATAAAAGAATCGCTTTCAAAGGATGAAGAAAACTCGACAGGCTGCTCACTGAAATTCAAGGTTATGCTTGTAATGGCCATTGCAACCAGCATTGATGCTTTAGCAGCGGGAATTGCATTAGTTGGCAAAGTAAATAACAACAGCATTTTCTTTGTTGTTGGAATTATCGGTGTAACAACATTTATATTATCTGTTTTAGGGGTAAAAATCGGAAGTATATTTGGTTCAAAATACAAATCAAAAGCAGAGTTCACGGGCGGAGCAATTTTGATTGTTTTGGGAATAAAATTTTTGCTTGACGGACTGAGAGTTACATTATTTTAATAGATACATAATTAAAAAGACTGTCATTTGACAGTCTTTTTACTTTACCAAAATATTAATTAAACTTTTCTTGCAACGCCCGACTTAATCGCGGCATCAGCGACAGCCTTTGCCACAGTTTTACCAATTCTCTCATCAAATGCAACCGGCATAATATAATCTTCATTTAATTCATCGTCTGACACCAAAGAGGCTATTGCTAACGATGCCGCCATTTGCATTTCCTCATTTATATCAGATGCTCTGACATCCAAAGCGCCACGGAAAATACCCGGAAAAGCCATAACATTATTAATTTGATTTGGGAAGTCGCTTCTTCCGGTACCTACTACCCTCGCCCCTGCTTTTTTAGCCAAATCGGGCATTATCTCAGGCACAGGGTTAGCCATTGGGAAACAAATTGCATCTTTTGCCATTGATTTTACCATATCTTCAGTAACAATATTCGGTGCAGAAACGCCAATAAAAACATCAGCACCGATTAATGCATCCGCTAAAGTTCCCACTGTTTTCTCACGGTTGGTCAATTTGCTGATTTCCTCGTGAGCCGAATTAAGTCCGTCCATACCCTCACAGATAATGCCAAATCGGTCAACCATTGTAAGATTCTTAACACCTAATTTCAAAAGGTGTTTACCGATTGCTATACCTGCCGAGCCGGCACCGTTAATAACACACCTGACTTTACTTATTTCTTTTTCAGTCAAGCGTAGTGCATTAAGAAGTGCTGCACCGACTACAACTGCTGTACCGTGCTGGTCGTCGTGGAAAACAGGTATATCACATATTTCTTTCAACCTTTTCTCTATTTCAAAGCAACGGGGAGCTGAGATATCCTCTAGGTTAATTCCTCCGAATCCGCCCGAAATTAAATAAACAGTGCGAACGATTTCATCAATATCTTTCGAACGGATGCAAATTGGGAAAGCGTCAACATCGGCAAATTCTTTAAATAAAACGCATTTGCCTTCCATAACCGGCATACCGGCCTCAGGACCAATATCTCCTAAGCCCAAAACTGCCGTTCCGTCGGTTACAACAGCAACCGTGTTCCAACGGCGAGTTAACTCGAACGACTTTTCATAATCGTTATATATCACCATACAAGGCTCAGCAACACCGGGTGTATAAGCTACCGACAACTGTTCCTTATCCTTAACCGGCGTACGAGACTTGATCTCCAACTTCCCCGCCCAATCATAATGCTTTTTTAATGCAAGTTCCTTAATATCCATAAATAACATCACCTAAATTTAATTTAATTGATTATAACACTTTGAAATTAAAATATCAATATTATATTCTCTAACACTTGTAAATTATAAAACATAGTAGTATAATTATTCAATAGAAATAAGCAACAAAAGAGGTAAAATTATGACAAAAATCGACATTTTTTCAGGTTTCTTGGGTGCAGGAAAAACAACACTTATTAAGAAACTTATTAATGAAGCATATAAAAATGAAAAAATAGTATTGATTGAAAACGAATTCGGAGAAATCGGCATTGATGGAGGTTTTTTAAAAGACGCCGGTATTGAAATCACCGAAATGAATTCGGGGTGTATCTGCTGCAGTTTGGTTGGTGATTTTGGTGAGGCTCTTAAAA
>JAZSCC010000231.1:0-5633 GCA_045602685.1 Acutalibacteraceae bacterium
AAACGGCAGTATGGTTGTTGACATCGGCGGCGGTACTACCGAGGTTGCCGTTTTGGCTTTGGGAGATATTGTTACCTCGCAATCTACTAAATCGGCGGGTGACAGCTTTGACGAGGCAATAATCAATTTTATCCGTAAAAAGCACAATCTTCTTATCGGAGACCGCACTGCCGAGCAGATTAAGATAGCCTTAGGCTCGGCTATGGAGTATGAAAATGAGGGTTCTATGGAGGTTAAGGGACGCAACTTGGTTGACGGACTTCCTAAGAATGTTGAAGTTACGGCAGCAGAGGTAAGGGAGGCGGTTTCTGACCAATTATATCAAATAGTTGATACCATTCGTTATACCTTTGAGAAAACTCCGCCCGAGCTTGCGGCCGATATTATAGATAAGGGTATTGTACTAACGGGTGGAAGTTCAAAGTTGCGTAATATTGATAGGTTGATTTCGACCGAAACCGGTATGTCAGTTACTGTTGCAGAAGACCCGTCTGACTGTGTTGCAAGAGGTATTGGTGAACGGATTGAAAACAACCTTACTTTTGATACTTATACGTTCAAAAGAGGTAAGAGATATAGATAATTGGAGGGCGTAAAATGCGCTTTTTCTTCAGAAGTCGAAGTTTTAAAATTTTTATTGCCTCATTTGTGGCACTTTTGGTTATTGTAGCTTTAATAGCTTTTTTTAGCCGTGTATCATCACCTGTGAGTAGTTTTGTGGGTGCTGTTACAACGCCGGTACAAAAGGTATTCAACTCTGTCTCCTCGTGGATTGGTGGGATTACCGGTGCAATTGGCGATAATCAAGACCTGATGGCCGAAATAGAAGCTTTAAAAAAGCAAAATGCTATTTTGTCAAATCAACTTGTTGATATGGAAGAATTACAGGCTGAGAATAGGACATATGAGCAATATTTGGGGATAAAAGAGAAAAACCCCGAAATGCTTATGCAGTCAGCCGTTGTTGCCGCAAGGGATAATACCGACCCTTATAAGGGATTTACAATTAATGTCGGTCTTATTGACGGTGTTGCTTTGCACGACCCGGTTATTACTGAGGCCGGTCTTATTGGCTATATAGGTGAAATTGCACCGACCTATTCTAAGGTTGTAACAGTGTTGAGTTCTGAATTGAAGTTCGGAGCATATGACAGTCGTACAGAGGATAGCGGAATACTTTCCGGCAGGGCAGATTTGGCTGTTGATAATAAGTGTTACATATATAATCTCAGGCGGGATTGCTCGGTTGCGGTTGATGATTATATTGTAACTGCAGGGGGGAGTGTTTTCCCTAAAGGTTTGATAATCGGAAAGGTTTCCGATATAAAACAACAGAGCAAGGACTCTTCGCTTTATGCTGAGATAACAACAAACATTGATTTTGACCGAATCGGCGAGGTAATGGTAATAACATACTTTACAGGTCAAGGCTATATCGGACCGAAGGAGTAAATATGAACGCTTACAGAATAAGATATTTAATTGGGATTTCAATTTATACGTTGGTCGCTGCGTTCATAATTTTATTACAGTCAACCGGACTTTTTACATTACAAATAGGCGCGGCATCTGCTGTGATGATTTTACCTCTGACTGTTTATGCGGGTTTTTATTTTGGTCCTTACGGTGCTGCGATATTTGGCTTGCTTATCGGTGCGGCAACCGATGTATATTCATCCACCCTGACCTTTAATACAGTATTTTTTACGGTAGGCGGATTAGTTGCAGGACTTTTGATGTCACATTACTTTAACCGGAATGTGTCTGCTGCTGCGGTTATGAATTTCAGCGGTTCGGCAATTTACTTTTTCACAAAATGGTTGATTTTATATGCTTTCAGTGACCCGTCGGCAGGCTATATACTGTTGCACTTTTCAATACCGTCATTTATATATACTGCGGTGTTGGGATTGGGACTTTTCTTTATAATCAATCCGATATTTAAGAAAATATCGTTAGGTTTAAAATAATAAGAATTTATAGAATTTGAAATATAAAAGGAGGTGACCGCCGATGCGTGTAAAAAGACGTCAAAACCCCAGAGTTATTACCCTGGTTTCTATATTGCTCATAGTGTTTATGGTTTTCGGAATTCGTGCCGCTGATTTTCAGGTGGTCACAGCCGATGATTTTTCACTTAAAAATGCTCATCTTACGGCAATAAGTGTCAAAATTCCCGCCACACGAGGTGAGATTGTTGACCGCTACGGTCGGCCTATTGCCACTAACCGTGACGGGTATAGCATTGTATTTAACAGCGCTTATATGAAAAAGGCAGATTATAACAGTTCAATAAAGACTTTAACAGAATTACTCTCAGCATATGAATGCAAGTGGGAGGACAGGCTTCCGATGTCGGAGGCAGCACCTTATGAGTTTACAGATGAAAGCGGTGCAAAGCGTCTTAAAAAGATTTTAAAGCTTAATGATTATGCAACACCTGAAAACTGTTATAATGAAATGGTTAAAAGGTACGGTTTGGAGTCTTTTAATGAAAAAGACCGCAGGACTATTATGGGTGTCCGTTATACAATGGAAAGGGCAGATTTCTCGGTTTCCAATCCTTTCGCCTTTTCTGAGGATATTCCCTCGGACCTTATGCTGACGGTAGCCGAGTCCTTTTCCCATATCAGAGGTGTTGAGATAAATGTGGTATCCTATCGTCAATATTCTGATTCCACGCTTGCTCCCCATACAATCGGCACAATAGGAAAAATTGATGCAGAGGAATGGGAAACATTAAAAGAAAAGGGATATTCATATAACGATTATGTCGGTAAAAGCGGTGTAGAAAAGGCTTTTGAAAGTTATCTGCGCGGTGTTGACGGTAAGATGACCTATTATTTTGATAAACGGGGCAATGTTGTATATACCGAGATTACCAAGCAACCCGTACAGGGACATACTGTATTTTTAACCCTTGATTCTAAACTTCAAAGGGTTGCTCAGGATGCATTGGCCAATAATATTAAGAAGCTTAATTCCGGCGGAAGGACAATAACAGGCGGTTCGGTCGTAATTACCGATATTAAGACCGGTCAGGTGTTAACATCGGCTAATTATCCTTCATATGACCTTGAAAATTTAAGTGATTACCTTGGTGAAAATATCAAGAATAACCCTCTGTTTGACCGTGCATTAAAAGGTAATTATCCTCCCGGTTCAGCCTATAAGCCACTGGTTGCTGTGTCAGGGCTTCAAGAAAAAATTGTCGAGCCGTATGATACGGTGTTTTGTAAGGAAACATACGATTATTACGAGGATTATCAGCCATCCTGTATGCACTATCATAAAACGGTCAACGTGTTCAGGGCTATTTCAGAATCCTGTAACTATTACTTCTTTGATTTAGGCCGTCAGGTAGGAATAACAAGGTTAAACGATTATTCCAAAAGGTTCGGTTTGGGCGTAAAAACAGGAATAGAGTTAAGTGAGTCAACAGGAATATTGGCAGGACCTGCTTATTCTACTTCAATTGGAATGCCGTGGTTTGATGGTATGACGTTGTCAGCTGCCATAGGACAGTCTGATAACGCATTTACGCCATTACAGCTTTCAACCTATACAGCTACAATTGCTAACGGTGGAACAAGATATAAGACCACATTGTTGAATTCAGTAAGAACAGCATCAGGAAATGATAAGGTGTATTCCTCGGTTCCTGAAATATTGGACCAACTTAATATTGAAGATGAAGTAATAAATGCTGTAAAAAAAGGTATGCAGTCGGTTGCTGAGGAAGGTACTGCCAGTGCATATTTTAAGGATTATCCTGTGCAGGTCGGCGGTAAAACCGGTACTGCTCAGGTTTCCGGTCGGCCAGATAACAGCGTACTTATACTCTTTGCGCCTTATGAGGACCCTGAGATAGCAGTGTCAATTGTAGTTGAGCGTGGTGAAAACAGTCTGTCAACCGGACCGGTTGTAAAGGCTATTTTGGATGAATATTTCTTTGGTTCTACTGAGCCTGAGATTGATGAAAAGCCTAACGAATTACTGAAATAGCATAATTATCGTAATGATTTAATGCTTTACAAATTATGTAAAATATGATAATATAAATTTGTTCTGTTGTGTTTTGTAAGCTTTTGAGAGGTGAAAACTGTGGGTAAGACGATTGTGCTTATATCTTCTAAGGGCGGTAGCGGTAAATCCACCGTTGCAGTCGGTCTGGCTACGGCTTTTTCACTTGAAGGCAAAAGAACACTACTGATTGATGCGGATGAAGGTGCAAGGTGTCTGGACTCAATGCTTGCTGTTAACGGTAATACGGTATTTGATATTTCGGATGTCTTAAAGCACAAATGTGAAGTCAATGACGCGGTTTTAAGTGTGCCGAAACTTAACAATGTCTTTATTATTCCGTCACCATTGTCGGGCGAGGCACTTGACCTTACTGAATTAGGCTGTTTGGGTGAAAATTTAAATAAGGATTACGATTACGTAATTCTGGATACTAAAGGTCAGCTTCCGGCAGAAAGATTGATTGGCTTACCGAAGTCGGCCGAAATTATTTCGGTTGTTACGACCGATAAAATTGCTGTCAGAAATACGGGAATTCTAAATACTGCGCTCATTCGCGAAGGCTTTAAGCCCAGATTAATCATTAATCGTTTTAAGCGTAAAACAGCTGATGGCAGTACGGTTAATATCGACGGCATTATTGATGAAACAGGAGCAAGACTGATAGGTATTGTGCCTGAGGATAAAAAAATCGGTGCATATTCGGGTCCGCTTGTTTTTGGCGCCGCCGCAAAGGCTGTTTTCAGGATTGCTGCGAGGATAAACGGTGCTCATATGCCGTTGCCGCAAATCAAAAATATTCTATAAAGAAAAGGATGGAAGAAAGTGAAAATTGCTGTTATTGCACATGATGCTAAAAAAGAACTCATGGTTCAGTTTTGTATTGCCTATTGCGGTATTTTAAGCCGACATACCATCCTTGCTACGGGAACAACCGGTAAATTGGTTGCCGAGGCTACAGGTCTTGAAATCGTAAGATTTTTAAGCGGTGACCAAGGCGGTGTTCAACAGATTGCATCGCGAATCGGTTGTGATGAGGTTGATATGGTGCTGTTTTTCAGAGATGCACTTAAAGGTGCTTCAGAGCCGGATGAAAGCTCTATTATGAGGCTGTGTGACGTTCATAATATTCCGATTGCAACCAATATCGCCACAGCAGAAATGCTTATTCACGGTCTTGAACGCGGTGACCTTGATTGGCGTGAGATTGTGCATACCAACTAAACAGTAAAAATAGAAAAATAATTCCTCACCTGTGCTTGGTGAGGAATTTGTGTGTAAATTAAAAATTTTAGGTGATAAATATGGCAAAATATAATACATCTATTAAAGGGACTGCCGATGTACTTCCGGCTGACAGTTATAAATGGCAGTTTGTAGAGCGTAAAATGCTTGAAACCGCAGGTCTTTTCGGTTTTTCTGAAATAAGAGTGCCGGTTTTTGAACATACTGAGGTTTTTACTAAAAACGTAGGTGAAACCACCGATGTTGTTCAAAAGGAAATGTACACCTTTTATGATAAGGGTGACCGTTCTATTACCTTAAGACCGGAGTTTACCGCAGGTGTTGTCCGTTCGGTTATCGAGCATGGGCTAATTAACGGCGCACTG
>JAZSCC010000232.1:0-1914 GCA_045602685.1 Acutalibacteraceae bacterium
GTTAAAGCAAAAATCTGCATTTTGACAAATATCATTGCATTTATCTGTTTTATATGGCTTTAATCCGTCAGCCTCGATGGCGGCAAGGGTACCCTCATTGCGTGATGTAGCAATGACATCTGAACCGAGAACTTTCAGGTATTTTGCAAGTTGTTTACCTATTCTGCCGTAGCCGATAACTACCGATTTGGAACCAAAAATACTGTTTTCAGACTCTGCTATGGAAATAGATAATGCTGCTTCGGCAGTCAGTACGGCGTTTTTAACTGTTAAATACTCACTGTCGTAATAATCAAAGTATTTAATACCGGATTTTTTAAGGTTTTCTTTAAAATCGCCTTTAATTATTCCGCCGAATATATATTTTGGTTTTAATTTCAGAATATCGTTTAAATAATAATTTTCATCAACCATAGGAGCGTTGACGGTTATGTCATCACGTGTTAAAGGTAATGGTAAAATAATTATATCGGAATTTTCTATTGCAAACACTAAATCATTGTGTTGAGTTAACTGTTCAGTTGTTTTCAGTCCTATTATGCTGACGTCAAATCCTTTGGATTTTAAATAAATTGCAGCACTTATGCTGCGGCGGTCCCCACCAATAAAACATATTTTTTGGTTTATAAACATAATAAAACACCTCACAAATGCTTCCATACATTTTATGAGGTGTAATTTTGTTTGCTACTTACTTTTAATTAATTCAAGTAATTTTTCTTTTGAATTTAACAGAGGGTTTTCAATAACACATTCTAAAAGCATATCAAATTTTTCTCCAATTTCAGAACCGTTATAACCCAATTTGATTAAATCATTACCGTTGATTTTTAAATCTTTAATTAGGTATGGTTCATTGGAGTCTATTATTTGATATAACATTTCTGAAAAATAAGTAGTATCTTTTCCTGAACAACGATAGTAATCGATTAGTCCTTTCAGATGTTCGACCGAACTGATTTTAAGCATCCTTTTAACAGATGCTTTTGTTGTAGGAAATGATAAACTCAGAAGCTCACAATACATCATTACATTATCAATTGTCAGGTTATCGGCGTTTAAGTGTTTAAGTATCATAACGCCGTTCACATTATTTAGAAAACAAAGCACTGCAAATCTTAGCGAAAAATCGTTTCTAAGGTCGTTAATAATTAACGGCATATCGGATGAGCTGAATCCTAAAAACTGCAATGCACCGCATTTTAAGAGGAAATTAAACGCATTTGGGTTACTTGAGGATATAATACGCTTTAATTCCACGAAAATTCGCTCAACACTTATATTTTTTAATAGATAAGAAAGCTTAATTGCACTGTGAAATGTGTTATCATCAATATCAAAATTTAATTGAGCCGAAAATCGAAACAGCCGTAAAATTCTTAATGCATCCTCAGTGAAACGTTCGTCAGGATTACCGATACAGCGTAAGGTTTTTTCATTAATATCCTTCAGTCCGTTTAGAGGGTCATAAAAACCTTTCTTGGGATTATATAATATTGCATTAACAGTAAAGTCACGTCGTTTTAAATCATCTTCAACATTTCCTACAAACTGAACATTATCAGGTGAGCGATTGTCTGAGTATGAGCCATCAGAACGGTAGGTAGTGACCTCAATATTTCCGTCAGATGTAACAACTGTTACAGTACCGTGTTTAATGCCGGTAGGAACAGTTTTCGGAAATAATGACATAATTATCTCCGGTTTTGCATTAGTAGTGATGTCATAGTCGGTTGGTGTCAAATTCATAATATGGTCACGTACGGCACCACCGACACACCAAGCTTCAAAACCTTGGTTTTCAATAGTTATTAAACTGTCAGTAACATACTTAGGCAGACATAATTCCATATTTTTCACCAAAAACTAAAATTTATGTTTATTTTTTATAAGAAAGAATGTATAATTAAAATA
>JAZSCC010000233.1:0-4281 GCA_045602685.1 Acutalibacteraceae bacterium
AGTCGGGTTAGCACGGCGGAAATCCTCAAAATCACTTGCCGCAATGGTCATAAGATATTCAATAACACTGGTTGCGGGATAGCCTTGCTCGGCAAAGTAGTGTACAGCTGCCTCAGGGTCTTTACGCTTGCTGATTTTACGCTTGTTTCCGTTGTCCAATTTCATAATAGGTGAAACGTGAACATATTTTGGAGCCTTAAAGCCTAACAAACGGAACAACTGCAAATGCTTGGGAGTAGAGGAAATCCACTCGTCACCGCGTATGACGTGTGTAGTGTGCATCAAATGGTCGTCAACGGCATGAGCAAAGTGGTAGGTTGGAATGCCATCCGATTTTAAGATAACAAAATCCTCATCATTTTCGGGCATTTCAATTTTACCCTTGATTCCGTCGTCGAAAATCACTTTGTTTTCTTCATTACCGGGGGACTTTAAACGTACAACAAACGGTTTACCTGCGTCGATAAGCGCCTTAGCTTCGTCAAAAGAAATATTACGGTGCTTGGCGTATTCACCGTGATAACCGGTACGCACCTTTAAAGCTTCTTGACGTTCGCGGGTTTCGGCCAACTCATCTTCGGTGCAAAAGCAAGGATAAGCAAGTCCTTGCTTGATAAGTGACTTAGCATAGCATTGATAAATCTCGGCTCTCATTGATTGCTTATAAGGACCGTAAGCACCGCTTTCAGTATCGGGAGTAATAAAGCCTTCGTCAATCTTTATACCGAAGTGTTTAAGTCCCGTAATAATATCAGCAATACCGCCCTCTACTTCACGCTTTTTGTCGGTGTCTTCAATACGGGTAAAGAAGATACCGCCGGTTGAGTCGGCAACAAGACGGTTAATAAGCGACACAAACAACGTACCCAGATGCAAATACCCTGTGGGGCTCGGAGCAACGCGAGTAACCCTTACACCTTCGCCTAAATTACGGGCAGGATATTTTTCCTCATAAAAGGAAGGCTCTTTATCAATATTGGGAAGCAGAAGGTCTGCTAATTTTTGATAATCAGTCATATATATAAAACCTCTTAAAAAATATTCTCCTATATTATCGCAGATTTTACAGATAATTACAACCATAAACTTCAAAAAACTTAGGTTAAATTGTTGTTTTTTTGAAAGTTTTGTGTTATACTCAGTTATAAGAATTGAAAATTTATCAACATTTAATAAATTATAAATATTCAGGAGTAGAAGATATGAAGAGAAGTATTGCATTGGCAGTTGTTTTTATAATGGCTTTTTCTTTGACAGCCTGCGGTAAAAAGGATAGAGGTAATACCGTATCGGTACCGGTTGTTGACAGTAATACTGTTGAGATTGTTGAAAACGCCTATAAAAACACCGAAGAAGTTTTAAAAAGCGTAACTGCTTTGGATGTGCAGTCCACAGTTGTTAAGACGCTTTCTTTTGAAGGAGAATCGTTTTCCGAGCGTTCCACATCTAAACTTAGTTTTATAAACAGCGATTCAGGAAAATCTTATGCGATTATCAGTGAACTGAAAAGCGGTGATATTGCCGATGGAATGCAGATTTACAGTGACGGCAAGGTTACCTACGGTGCCAGAGCAGGTGAAACTTATATTCTTTCTAAGGGAAAGGATACGGATTCGTATGTAGAAGGTGTTTTTGGTACAATTAAATTAGGCAAGGTTGAGGGCGTTAAGGTCATAAATACAACTGTTGTTGATACTTCGACCGGTGGCCATGGCTTTGTTCTGGAGTATGATTGTACAAATGCTGACGGTGAAAAGTTGTTCGGTGATTACTTTGTCGAGAAGAAGGCGGGTTTTGATGTTAAATACACAAAACTTACTGCAAGCGGAATAGTAGATGCCGAGGGCAGATTGACAGCCCAAACCATCACACTTGAGTATGACTACACTTATTCTGTAGGCGCACCGGTTGAGGATGATTCTTCAGATAATGCTTCAAGTACAAATACATCTTCAAAGGATAAGACAAGCTCAGAGGTGACCTCAAGTGTTGCTACCGAAATAATAACTAAAACAATTTCGGCCAAGCTTTCGATTGACAATACTTTTAACTATGAAATCGATGCGGTTAAGGTACCTGACCTTGTTGAAATAGGTAAGGACGCTGACGGAAATGATATTAAGCACGAAGAAATCTCAATTCAGGATTTCACCGGTCTTACAGCAGGCACTTCCGATAAGGAAGAAAATAATAAGAAATAAAAATAATTAAACATAAAAATCAACAAACAATTAAACCGGTGTCAAGCCGGTTTTATTTGCGGTATAAAGTAGTTATAAGGAGTTATTACAATGGCAGAAGAAAGAAAATGTAATGATACAAGCTGTAACGGTGATTGCAGCAATTGCAAGAGCGCCAAAAAGGAACAAGTAGATTTTTTGGCAAAACTTAATGAATACAGTTCAGTTAAGCACGTTATCGGTGTAGTAAGCGGTAAGGGCGGTGTCGGTAAGTCTATGGTTACCGCTATGCTCGCGGTTTTGATGAATCGTAAGGGCTATAAGGTGGGCATTTTGGATGCTGATATTACCGGCCCGTCTATTCCTAAAATGTTCGGTATTTCAAGCCGTGCTTTAATGGATGATAAAGGTATTATTCCTGCCGAGACGGCCAATGGAATAAAAATTATGTCTTGCAATCTTTTGCTTGAAGATGCGGAGGCGCCGGTTGTGTGGCGAGGACCTGTGTTGGCAGGTGCCGTAAAGCAGTTCTGGACCGACGTTAACTGGGGAGAGGTTGACTATATGTTTGTCGATATGCCCCCCGGAACGGGTGATGTTCCGTTGACTGTTTATCAGTCGTTGCCGATTAACGGAATCGTAATAGTTACAACCCCGCAGGATTTGGTGTCTATGATAGTTAAAAAGGCTTGTAATATGGCTAATATGATGAACATTCCGGTCTTAGGTATGGTTGAGAATATGAGTTATGTTAAATGCCCTGATTGCGGCAAGGAGTTCAATATTTTCGGTGACAGTCATTTTGATGAGCTGTGTTCTGAAATGCAGATTATGCCGTTAGGCAAAATGCCTATTGATACGGGCCTGACCGAACTTTGTAATAAAGGTGAATTTGAGCGTTTTGATGCAAATTATTTAAAACCTGCTGCCGATATGATTGAAACGGCAAGTAGATAAGTGAAAATTTTCGAGGGTTTTGAACAACCTTAGAAGGATACTTCAAACGTATGACCGAGAGTGATAAGTGACCAAAAGGGTGGTGAGTTGATGAATCAAAAAAGGAATATTGAGAAATTAAATGTTGATATTTTGCATTTTGATTGTATTGACTCAACCAACCTTGAGGCAAAGCGTCAAATAAAATCGGGTGCAAAATTGCCGTTGGTTATAGTTGCGGACGGTCAAACTGCAGGTAAAGGCAGAATGGGACGTACGTTTTATTCGCCGGACAATACCGGACTATATATGTCCTTTATATATGAGCCTAAAACCGATTTGAGTGACAGTGTGACAGTGACCTCTGCTGCCGCAGTAGCGGTAGTGCGTGCTATTGAAGAACTAACCAATCTTAAACCGCAAATAAAATGGGTGAATGATATTTATATTGAAGGTAAAAAGGTTTGCGGAATTTTGACAGAAGCTGTGACGGCTGAAAAAACAGCAATAATTGTTGGGATTGGAGTTAACATAACAACAGACGATTTCCCTGACGAAATTAAAAATACCGCTATATCATTAAATATAGCGGTAGATAAATTTGCCCTGCTTAAAAAAATTGTAAAACACCTTTCAGAATTAATAGACGGCTTGCCATATGGCACGTTTTTACCTGAGTATAAGACAAAATCAATGGTGATAGGTAAAGAGGTGTATTTCATCAAAAACGGAGAAACCAAAGAGGGAGTTGCGGTTGACATAAACCGAGACGGTGCACTGATTGTCAAAACCGCTGACGGCATTGTAAATTTGTCCACAGGCGAGATATCATTAGTAATGAAATAGGCAAAAATTTTAAAGAGTATCTAAATATTTATTTGATGTTGAATGTATTTTTCCACTTTAGTTCTAGTTAATTTTTTCAAGAGCCTCTTTCACAAAGAAACTTCCGCCGATGGCTTCGACTTTATCAAATGCTAAAAATTCATCTATATTTTTTCTGTCTACACCGCCGGTAGGAATAAACTTAACCTGAGGAAACGGTGCGGAAAGTGCCTTTAAAGCCGTTAAACCGCCGTAAATATCGGCAGGGAAGAACTTAACGGTAGTTAAACCTAAATCCATGGCCTGCATAATCTCAGACGGTGTTACGCAACCGGGATAA
>JAZSCC010000234.1:0-2723 GCA_045602685.1 Acutalibacteraceae bacterium
GGAGCAAATACTATGAAAAAAGCTAAAGGATTGATTATAATGCTTTTAATATCACTATCATTATTCGGCTTAACTGCCTGTGGCGATAAGACTGAAAATCCGCCGACCTACGAGCAGATTACCGCCGAACAAGCCAAAACAATTATGGACACCGAAAAGGATTGTGTGATTATTGATGCGAGAACTGAGGAAGAATTTGCCGAAGGGCATATCGAAAATGCAATTTTAATCCCCGAATATGAAATCGTAAGCCGTGCCGAAAAGGAAGTCCCCGATAAAGATAAATTGATACTTGTCTACTGCCGCAGCGGCAGAAGAAGTAAAATCGCATCCGAGGAGCTCGTTAAACTCGGCTACACCAATGTAAAAGAATTCGGCGGCATCATCGACTGGCCGTATGAAACAGTAAAATAACCCAAACAACAGCAAAACGCTCTGCCGCGACAGAGCGTTTTTTCGTTAATAGAATGTTATTTGATTTTTTGTTCTATATCATCAAAAATGTCATCATCAAAAAACGGCGTACGGGAAACCCGTACGCCTTAAATTTAATTATTCAACGTTGCCTAATCTTACAGTCTCAAAATCTTCCTCGACTTCTTTAGAGGGTTTGGGTGTGAGCAAGGACACTACAACTATGCAAATAGAAGAGAAAATGAATGCCGGCAACAACTCATAGATTGCGAATGCACCGCCTAATTTACTTATAACCAAGTTCCATAAAAATACCATTCCTGCACCGCCGACCATACCGGCTACAGCACCCCAACGGGTAGTTCTCTTCCAGAAAAGCGAGAACAGCATCAACGGTCCGAATGTAGCACCGAAGCCTGCCCAAGCAAACGAAACAATGTTAAAGATAACGCTGTCTTTATCCAATGCAATCACCACTGCAATTGCGGCAATTACCAAAAGGGTAATTCTTGACATTGTCATAACCTGCTTGTCGGTTGCATTTTTCTTGGCAATGCCCTGGAAAATGTTTTTAGCAAAAGCAGATGCAGCGATGAGCAGATACGAGTCAGACGAGCTGATAGTAGCCGCCAAAATACCTGCCATTACAAGACCTGCAAAAATCGGCGGTAAGAAGCTTTCGGAAAGAAGAACGAAAATGCTTTCCGATTCCGACTTGGTTGTAAGTGCGGTCGGGAAAAGTTCACGTCCGGCAATACCGATAAATACGGCAACAGCCAACGAAATAACAACCCAAATCATAGCAATTCTTCTTGAAGCCTTAAGGTCTTTTTCGTTGCGAACTGCCATAAAACGTAAGAGTACCTGAGGCATACCGAAATAACCCAAGCCCCATGCCATCATTGAAGCGACAGTTAATGCGCCGTAAGGCTTGGCAGCACCAAACATAGGTGCACCATTAGCAACGCCCTGTACTGCTAACGACGGATCACTTTTTAATGCTTCAGCAGAAACATCAGCAATAGAACCACCGACAGCGTTCAACGGGTCGGCAAGACCGAAGAACTCAAAGAAACCGGGAATTTCTTTTGCGTTATTTAAAATTTCAGAAAGACCGCCGGCTTTGAAGATACTTACGACAACAATAACGGTTAACGCTACAAACATAACGATGCCCTGCATAAAGTCAGAAGCACTTTCTGCCAAGAAGCCACCCAAAATGGTATAAATAAGAACAAAAATTGCACCGATAATCATCATCGAAACATAAGGTGCATCAAAAAGGGTCGAGAAAAGTTTACCACAGGTAACAAAACAGCTCGATGCGTAAACTGTAAAGAAAACAAGTATAAACAAAGCGGCAATGCTTGTGATAACCTTCTTATTTTCTCTGAAACGGTTAGAGAAGAACTCCGGCAAGGTAATAGCATTATTAGCTCTTACACTGTAACGGCGAAGTCTTTTAGAAACAATCAACCAGTTCAAATATGTACCAACGGCAAGACCGATTGCGGTCCAAGCGGCATCAGCCAAACCGCACCAGTATGCAACGCCCGGCAAACCCATCAAAAGCCAACCTGACATATCCGAAGCCTCGGCGCTCATAGCGGTAACCCAAGGACCTAAAGAACGTCCACCCAAAAAATAGTTTTCAGAGCTCTTGTTTGCACGCTTGGCATACAAAAGTCCGATTACGATAACGACTGCCATATAGGCAACCATAGCAACAAGTATTTGTATCGTTTTGCTATCCATCCTACACACTCCTCAATGTGAAATTAAATAATACTAAATTATATTACCACATCTTGCCTTGGTTGTTCAAGACTTTTTTGCATTAAAATGCTAAATTTTTTAATCAACCGCTTGATATCGGCAACAAAATGTGATAAAATGTGAGGGTTAAAATAAAATTATCATTTTCCGGAGGGAAACAGTATGTCAGGACATTCGAAATGGAGTACCATTAAAAGAAAGAAAGAGAAAACTGACCAGGCTCGTGCCAAGGTTTTTACCCGTATAGGTCGTGAACTTGCAATGGCAGTTAAGGCCGGTGGACCCGACCCCGACAACAACAGTAAGTTAAAAGACGTTATTGCCAAAGCAAAGGCTAACAACGTTCCTAATGATAATATAGACCGTATCATTAAAAAGGCCGCAGGTGAAGCCGGCGGTGATGATTATGAGGAACTTATATATGAAGGCTACGGTCCCTCGGGCATTGCCGTTATTGTTGAAGTTTTGACCGACAACCGCAACCGTACCGCAGGTGAAATGCGCCACTATTTTGATAAATTCGGCGGAAATTT
>JAZSCC010000235.1:0-2452 GCA_045602685.1 Acutalibacteraceae bacterium
TGAATTGTTGGAAATGAATTCAAAACTTAATAAAATCAAAAAGACAGATTAAATAAAGAAATAACCTCCGACTTATTACAAATCGGAGGTTATTCAATTATTGTTTTAAAAAATTAAAGTGAATAGTTAGAAAATTAACCTAAAACAACATCTAATACCAACATTAAGCAAAATCCTACTAACAGAGCATACGTTGCTCCCCACTCACTTCCGTGAGAATGTGTTTCAGGTATCATTTCATCACTAATAACATAGAGCATTGTGCCTCCGGCAAACGCCAAGGCAAAAGGTAAAATAAACTTAGAAACTGTTATAGCAAAGTAACCTAATAAGCAGCCAATAATTTCAATCACTCCGGTAAATACAGCAACAACAAATGTTTTCTTGGGACTGATACCGGCAGCCAACATAGGACCTATTATAACCATACCTTCGGGGATATTTTGCAATGCAATACCGCCTGCAATAATAAATGCATCAGCAATGTTTCCTGAACCAAAACCGACACCTGCGGCAATACCTTCAGGCAGATTATGAATAGCAATTGCAGTTACAAAAAGTAAAACCTTATCAATATCAGCACCGCTGTTTTTACGCTGCGCCCCTTCAATTTCAGCGCCGACTAATTTGTGAAGATGCGGTACGAGCTTATCAATTACACTCAACGCAAAGGCGCCAACGAAGATACCTGCAACCGTTACGATAATCCCGTTTTTTCCGCCGTAATCAAGCGACGGCAAAATTAACCCAAGCATTGCTGCAGCAAGCATAACTCCCGCTGCAAAGGAAAGAACAATATCGCTGAATTTATGAGAAAAATTCTTAAAAATAAATCCGATAATACAACCAAAAATGGTTGCACCGCCAACACCTAAGGCGGTTAATAAAACCATACTCATATAAAACCTCTTAATATAGGAAAGTAATCTTTATAACCTTCCGAAACAAACGAAGTTAAATATGTCTGTAAATTTCGGAAGGATTAACATTACCGGTAGCTGTTGCCGAAACTAATTCATTAGCCCTTTCAGGGTCGTCAACGCTGACAATCATTAATGCCTTGTCTTTAGCATGGCTAATACAGGCGTACATATACTTAATTTCAAATCCGTTATCGGTTAAAACCTTAAGTCCTTTTGCAAATCCACCCGGCTCATCGTCAATCGCAATTGCCAACGTGTCAGTAATTTTGCAAATTACACCTGATTCTTTCAAAGCAAGTACTGTGGCTTCAGGGTCGGAAACAATCATTCTGACAATTCCGTAATCGGTAGTATCAGCCAATGACAGTGCACTTATATCAATATTACGTTCAGCAAGGGTATCGGCAAGTTCATTTAATCTGCCGGCTTTGTTTTCAATAAAGACTGAAACCTGTTTAACTATCATAATTTGTTACCTCCTTAGAATTAACAGCTTAAATTTTACGCTTGTCAATTACTCGTTTAGCTTTGCCTTCACTACGGGTAATTGTTTTCGGGTTAACAAGATGAACATTTACACCAAGTCCTAAAATTGAACGTAGTTTATCCTTAATTTTCCTTTCAACTCTTGCAATAGACTTAACATCATCAGAGAACATTTGCTCGCTCATTTCAACGTCCAAATCAAAGGTATCGGTGTTGTTGATGCGGTCGATGGTGATGAGGTAGTTGGGAGTAATATTGCCACCTCCAACGGCAATCAGCACTTCTTCAATCTGTGACGGGAATACGTTGACACCGCGGATTATCAGCATGTCATCACTTCTGCCCATAGGTTTAGCCATCTTGATAAGGGTACGTCCACACGAGCACTTATCGCGCGATAATACACATATATCTTTTGTTCTGTAACGAATTAACGGAAAAGCATCTTTGGAAATTGAGGTGAACACCAGTTCTCCTTTTTCGCCTAACGGCAAAACTTCAAGTGTGTCAGGGTCAATAATTTCCGGGATAAAATGGTCTTCATTTACATGCATACCGGTCTGCTCTTCACACTCAAAGCTTACACCTGGACCGGAAATTTCGGTTAAACCGTAAATATCATAAGCCTTAATTCCAAGCTTTGCTTCAATATCCTTGCGCATATTTTCACTCCAGGCTTCAGCACCGAAAATACCTGCTTTGAGCTTAATTTGGTCTTTAATACCCATTTCATTAATTGATTCAGCAAGATATGCAGCATAGGAAGGCGTACAACAAAGAATAGTAGCTCCTAAATCAGTCATAAACTGCAGCTGACGTTCGGTATTACCGGAAGACATCGGTAACGTAAGACAACCAACCTTATGTGAGCCACCATTAAGTCCGGGACCGCCGGTAAACAAACCGTAGCCGTAGCTTACCTGACAAACATCCTCATCTGTGCCACCGATAGCTTTAATCGCACGTGCACAGCAATCCTCCCACAAATCAACATCTTCCTGAGTATAGAAAGCAACAACTCTTTTACCTGTTGTGCCGGATGT
>JAZSCC010000236.1:0-8438 GCA_045602685.1 Acutalibacteraceae bacterium
ACCGCAGAAAATCAATCTGCGGTTTCTGCTTTTTTGTCGGTAGGTAAAAACTGTCCTTAAGAGTACAGCCCTTTCGGGATTTATTTTTTGTTTATTCAACAGATTCGCCGTATTCCGCTATGTAGGGGAGATTTCTGTAAAGCTCGCCGCAGTCAAGACCGTAGCCGATAACGAACTGATCGGGAATGGTAAAGAGTGATATATCGGAGTTGAAATCGACGGCACGTCTTGAGGGCTTATCAAGCAGGGTGATCACCTTCAGGGAAAGCGGATTGCGAGCCTTCAGCATTTCGGTAACCTTTTCACGATACTTAGGGTTATGTGTTTTGGGATAAGGACTCTTTTTTCTCCAAAGTATCTTTTCGGGTAAATACTTAGTCATAGAATTTCTTAAAAGTGCTTTTTCAACACCGTTTTCGAACTTGATTTCCCAAGGAACATTATATACATATTCTAAAATTCTATGGTCGGCAAATGGCACCCTCACTTCAAGGCCGGAGTACATACTCATCCTATCTTTCCTTTCCAAAAGCGAAGTCATAAAATATCCAACCGACAGCACCGTAGCAATACGTGAAGTTCGCATACTTTCACTGTCAAACGGCAATACCGAACAATCGGCAATGATTTTTTTATACTCGCTTGAAAGATAACCGTAGCCATCCTCTGCTTTAACAAATTCTTTATTAAAAAGGCTTGCTCTTTGCATCGGCTCGTGTATCCACGGAAAGAAATCCCTATATAACATTTCAGGTCTATAAAACCACGGATAACCGCCAAAAATCTCATCCGAGCATTCACCCGAAAGTGCTACTGTATGGTGTTTTTTAACCTTACTGCAAAAATATAACAGTGAGGAATCAATATCTGCCTGACCGGGAAAATCGCGAGCTAAAGTTGCAGGAATTAAGCACTCGGCTATTTCGTTATTAGGTGCCATCAAAACCGTGTGGTCGGTCATAAGCCAACGCGCTAAATATCGTGCGAAATCATCATCACCCTGAGGTTGAAAAAGTGATTGCTTAAAGTTCTCGCGATTACCCTCATATTCAAATGAGTAGGTTGCCAAAGTTTTACCTTTACTGCGATACCCTTCTGCCGCCAGGGCTGTCAGTACCGACGAGTCCAATCCACCCGACAAAAAGGTGCACAACGGCACATCACTTACAGTTTGGCGGCGCACGGCATCAGCCAACAGCTCGCCTACCTCATTTTGAGCAGTTTTCGAGTCACCGTTAAACGGCTTTGCCTCTAATTTCCAATATTTCCACACCTTTAAGCCGCTATCGGTCAGCTCTGCACACTGAGCCGGTTTTAATTCCTTTATATCGCGAAATACACCGCTTCCTAAAAGCGTTACCGGACTTAAAAACACCAACTGCCAAAGTCCTTTCATATCAACCTTCCGACTGACCTTAGGATGTTCGAGTAATGCTTTAATTTCCGATGCAAACAAAAATGTACTGCCCAAGAATGTATAGAAAAACGGCTTCACGCCCATTCTGTCACGGGCGAAAAATATTTTGCGGTCAGTTATATCATAGACCGCAAAAGCAAAAATTCCATTCAAATATTTAGGACATTCGGTACCGTAAATGATATAACTCCAAAGAACTGTTTCGGTATCGCAATTAGTTTTAAATTCAGCACCAAACGGTGTCATATTCCTTCTTAGTTCGGGAGAATTATATATTTCACCATTGTAAATTATAACGTAATCCCTACCGTTAAATGTTACTTTCATCGGCTGTGCACCGTTTTTTGGGTCCATAACACTCAGTCGGTTATGGCAAAATGACACCTTTTCATCATTGAAACTGTCCGATGCATCAGGACCGCGCACCTTCATGACAGCACTCATTTTCTCACACAACACAGCGTTTGGGCGTTCCTTAAAATCTATCATTCCGCAAATCGAACACATAAAATCACTCCGAAAATCAATAATATAACAGTAGTATTATTATATGCCGAAGTTTTCTTATTTTTGCTTGATTTTATAACATATTGTATATTAAGCTTTCTAATTTTTAATTAAAACATATCTACAACTTTTGAAGTAATTTAATAAAATAAAAAAAGGCACGCCACTCAAGCGTGCCTTAAACATTTTAAGTTACGGTTGCTCTTTACTACCCAACGGTATTATTTTTTCAAAAAGACAGGTGTAGTCAGCGGTAACCAGTCTGTCCTCATGCAACGAACCGAAATACCAATGATTAAATTTAACCGATTTTGCCAATTCCTCAAAATATCCGTTAAGCTTATTTACCTTTTCGGGTAACCCTTTTCTCAGAAGCATCGCACTTTTAACCAAAAGCGGAGGTTCGTGGGTTATTATATAATCAACCTGCAAATCGGCCTCGTCCAAGTTTTGAGCTCCTATGGCAAGTTGTGTGGGTGTCGGCAGCTCATCGCGATACCAAATACCCTTTTCTTCCTCGTGACGCAAATCACGGTCATCGCTTTCTCCACCGCCAAAGGTGAAAATTTTAATACCGTCAATATTAAAAATCTGTCCTCTCATCAAATGAAACAAATTGCCGCTAATACGATGAACGTGACCGCCGTTCCAAATAGTCTCTTTACCTTTAAAAATTTTGCGAAAGTTTTCGTGAGTGCCATCAACAAAACAAACTGTAAACTTACGGCTGCCTAAATATTCAATTACACTTTTTTCACGCTTGCCACCGTCCCAAAGATATCCAAAATCACCGCAGACAATCAGTATATCTCCCTGCTTTAATTTGCGCCACTGTGCATCATAAAGCCGCGACTCATCTCCATGCATATCGCCCGTAACGTAAATCACCGACACCCACCACCTAAAAAAATTTAAAATAAACACAATTTACTCTTTAAATTTTAAAAGAAAATTGCTATACTTAGTGTATGACAATATAATTATACTATCAAATATTCTTTATTGCAAGGAGAAACCCCGTGTTTAAAAAGATTTTTTGTTGTACATTTATTCTTTTACTTATTATTTCGACAACATTACCGACAGCATCGGCCTACACTCCCACGAATTTTAATGTTGACGCTGAGGGTGCTATGCTTGTCAATACCGACACCGGTGACATACTTTTTTCAAAAAATATTGACAAAAAGCTGTACCCCGCATCGTTAACCAAGCTAATGACGGCACTCGTACTTTACGAAAGCTGTCCTGATTTAGACGGGCAGAAAATCACCGTTTCGGAATATGCTATATCTTCACTTCAAGGCACTGATTCCTCAACCGGAGGATTAAAGGTCGGTGAAGAGTTAACAGTTCGGCAAATGCTATATGTTTTACTCTTATCATCGGCAAATGACGGTGCAAATGCCATTGCCGAGCACGTTTCGGGAAATGTCGAAGCATTTTGCGAAAAGATGAACGCCAAAGCAGAAAGTTTGGGTATGACCGGTACACATTACGTTAATGCACACGGTCTGCACGACCCTGAACATTATACCACCGTTAACGATGTATATAAGCTTACAACCGCTTTTTTAAAGGTGGATTTATTAAAAGAAATCTGTTATTCAACCAAATATAAGCTAGATGCTACCAATAAAAGTCCTGCTCGCACCTTTACCACCACAAACTATCTTTTACTTAATAACGGGCTAAAGTGTACTGCAGAAAAATACAAAGGACAGAGCTACTATTATAAGTACGCCAAAGGCGTTAAAACCGGATATACCGACCCTGCCGGCCGCTGCCTTATATCCACTGCTTCCAAAGGCGGCTACAACTATATGTGCATTTTAATGAACAGTCCGGTGTATGCCGAAAACGGCAGAACTAAAATCCGTATTGAATTCGGGGATACAAAAGCACTATATGAATGGGCATTTAACGAGTTTGAATACAAAAATATCCTCTCTACCGAACAAATTATCGGCGAAGCTCCGGTTGAGTTGGCTTGGGATACGGATTTTGTTTCGGTCATACCGTCTGAAAAGCTTTCAGCCGTTGTGCCCAAGGTGGCCGATTCATCTACTATCGGGATGGAAATTGATTGGTATAAGCAGACCTATAATGCTCCAATAAAAAAAGGTGACATTATGGGTGAATGTAACCTTGTCTATGGCGGTGAGGTTTTAGGAACTGTAACCTTAATTGCTACACAGGATGTTGAAAGAAGCACTTTAATGTATATCGGCAACAGCGTTAAAAATTTCACCTCTGCCCTTTTCGGTTCTAAATTATTTTTAGTATTATTAATGCTGGTTATCGCCGCTGTCGCAGTATTTATAATAAGCCTGATTATTCTCAACTCTCCAAAACATAAACGAAAAAAGAAACGAAGATTTTAAACAAAATATTTAACCGTATAAAACCCTTAGGTTTGAAAGCATTTCAAGCCCAAGGGTTTTTTATTATGTTTACCTGATTTTTAAAGAAATAATTAAATTACGTTTTTTTGTTTTCAAAAATTTAAATTAAAACTCCTAAATAATATTTATCCTTTCTTTAGATATAATAATACATGATACGATTTAAAAACAATAAATAATAATAAAAAACACAAGGAGATTGTTTATGAACCTTACGTTCAGGTGGTTTGGTGATGATGACCCGATTTCTTTAGAAAAAATCCGTCAAATACCTACTATGACCGGTATTGTTTCGGCAATTTACGATGTAAAACCCGGTGAAGTTTGGAGCCGCGAAAGTATTAAGTCTTTAAAAGAAAAGATAAATGCAGCCGGTCTTGAATTCGAAGTCGTCGAAAGCGTCCCCGTTCCTGAGGATATTAAGCTCGGAAATGAAAACGCGCCTCAGCTTATCGAAAACTATTGCGAAAATATTCGCCGCTTGGGTGAGGTAGGTATCAAATGTGTTTGCTACAACTTTATGCCGGCATTTGACTGGTTAAGAAGTGAACTTGAGCACAACCAACCCGACGGTGCCAACGCCTTAGCTTATAACCATGAAACTGTCTTAAAAATGAACCCTTTAGAAAATGAACTTTCACTTCCCGGCTGGGATACAAGCTATACTAAAGAGGGGTTAAGAAATTTACTCATACAATATAAAGAACTTGGTGAAGAACAGCTTTGGAGTAACCTTGAAATCTTTTTAAAGGCGGTTATACCTGTTGCCCAAAGTGTTGGAATAAATATGGCTATTCATCCGGATGACCCACCGTGGGGCATCTTCGGTCTGCCCAGAATCATTACAGGACCCGAAAGTTATGACCGCTTTTTAAAACTAGTTGACAGCCCTAATAACGGTCTTACCTTCTGTACCGGTTCTTTAGGTGCTAATCCAAATAACGATTTAGTCGCAATGGTTTCGAAATATGCCGAACGAATCCACTTTTTACACTTAAGAAATATAAAGTGGGGTGAAAATCTTAATTTTGAGGAGGTCGGCCACCCGACTCAATGCGGTTCTGTTGATATGTACGGTATTGTTAAGGCTTTGGTTGACAAAAATTGGAACGGTTATGTCCGACCCGACCACGGTCGTATGATTTGGGGTGAAAAAGGTCGCTACGGTTACGGACTTTTTGACCGGGCATTAGGTGCAACCTATATTGCGGGTCTGTTTGAGGCATTAGAAAAGACAAGAAGTATGAGGAAAAATAATGAGTAAAACTGTTGTAATTACCGGCGCAGGCGGTATAATTTGTTCCGCATTTGCCGAACATTTGGCACATTTAAAGCACAAAATTGCAGTTCTAGACCTGAATATTGAAGCCGCTCAAGCGGTTGCTGATAAAATAGTTGCCAAAGGTGGTATTTGTAAGGCTTATAAAGCAAATGTTTTAGATAAAGATGGCTTAATTGAGGTACACAAGGCTATATCTGACAATTTAGGTCTATGTGATATTCTTATAAACGGTGCAGGCGGAAACAGTCCGAAATGTACTACCCTACACGAAACCTATCAAACGGGAGATGACTTAGCTTCAGATTATCTTACCTTTTTCAATCTGGATAAGGCAGGGTTTCAGTTTGTATTTGACCTTAACATTATGGGAACTTTGTTGCCGACTCAAATTTTTGCTAAGGATATGGTTGGCCGTGAGGGTTGCAGCATTTTGAATATTTCTTCAATGAATGCATTCCGTCCACTTACCAAAATTCCTGCTTACAGTGCTGCAAAGTCGGCCGTAAGCAATCTTACTCAATGGTTGGCAGTTCACTTTGCCGAAACCGGTATCCGTGTTAATGCAATAGCCCCGGGCTTTTTTGTGACCAAGCAAAATCAAACTCTTCTTTTTAATGAGGACGGCAGTCCGACTGCCCGTACAGGCAAAATCTTGAACGCCACTCCCATGAAGCGTTTCGGTAAGCCTGAAGAACTGTTAGGCACACTCGAATATTTAACCGACAGTGAAAAATCGGCTTTTGTTACAGGTGTTATCATTCCGGTCGACGGTGGTTTCTCGGCTTATTCAGGCGTTTAATTGTAAGCCTGAGTAAGCCTTAAATCTTTCTCAACACCTTTGCCAATAAAAATAAAATTTAAAAATTATTGAATTGCCTTGATATAAACAAGTAAATAAAGTATAATAATATTAAATTTTAAATTCAGAGGGAAACTATGAAATCATTTACTGTCGGCAAAAACGATGTCGGGTTAAGACTTGATAAGTTTGTTACCAAGGTTGCACCTCTTTTGCCCACTACCCTTCTTTACAAGTACATAAGACTTAAACGCATTAAGGTTGACGGCAAGCGTGCCGAAATTAACACAAGACTTGCACTCGGCAACTTGGTTGAATTGTATATCAATGATGAATTTTTTGAGCCGAAGTCACCAACGTTCGATTTTATGTCAGCCTCGAAATCCTTGAGCATTGTATACGAGGATGAAAACATTTTACTCGCCGATAAAAAGCAAGGGCTACTTGTTCATCCCGATGAAAACGAGTACAACGACACGCTGATTGCCCGCATTCAGCGTTACTTATACGAAAAGGGCGAGTATGACCCTGCGGCCGAAAACAGCTTTAAACCGGCATTAGCCAACCGTATTGACCGCAACACCGGCGGTATTGTCATTGCAGCCAAAAATGCCGAGTCTTTGCGAATTTTATGTGATAAAATCAAAACTCGTGAGATTGATAAAATGTATCTCACCATTGTTCACGGCAAACCGCCTAAAAAGGAAGATGTTTTAGAGGGTTATCTTGAAAAAAACGAGGACAAACGTCAGGTATATATTAAATCCCGAATGACCGAGGATACCAAAACCGTACGTACTAAATATTCTGTTTTATCCTCAAAAGACGGGTTATCACTTTTGAAAATCGAACTCTTAACCGGTCGCACCCACCAAATAAGAGCACATATGGCGTCCATCGGCTGTCCTTTGCTCGGTGACGGAAAATACGGTATCAACCAAAAAGATAAAGCAATGGGATTTAAGTGTCAGGCGTTGTATTCCTATAAATTAAAGTTCCATTTCAGTTCTGACGGTGGAGTTTTAGAATACCTGAACGGTAAAACATTCCAGGTCCCAACCGTTTGGTTTGCAGATAAACTATTCCCCGAGGTTAAGTATAAATAAGTAAAAGAAAAGCACCCTCTCGGGTGCTTTTTATGTATCTTTATTATTCAAGAAACTCGGGTTCGCGAGGCATAACGATTGCACAAATTATATATGCCAATATTCCGCTACCGCCCAACAAACAGAACACAACCAATGCAATGCGAACTAATGTCGGGTCTAAATTAAAATATTTTGCAATGCCGGCACAAACACCGTCGAGTTTCTTATCGGTACGGCTTTTATATAATCTTCTTTCCATACTTTTATCCCCCTTTATGTCTTAATTATACACATATAAACCGTTGTTTGTCAATAGCGCAGTGTGTTAAAAAAAGAACCCCGAAATCAAAGATGGTTTCGGGGAGATTATTAAAATGATAAATGAAATATTTGCCTTTGGCAAATATGAAATAATGCGCAAATGCACATTATGAAATTTTCTGCTTCACAGAAAGTGAAATAAAATAAATCCACCCATGCCCGCAGGCATTTCATATTGCGAAGCAATATTTCATACACGAAGGGTATTTCATAAATACCGTAAGGGATTTATTTCATTGTTCTCAAAGAGATAAACAAAAAATGCTCTGCATAAAGCAGAGCATTTTGTTTTTTCGGCGAAGCCAAAATTATCTCTTGGAGAACTGGGGTGCGCGACGAGCACCTTTAAGACCGTATTTCTTACGCTCTTTCATTCTCGGGTCACGAGTTAAGAAGCCTGCCTTCTTAAGTTCAGGACGGAGCTCCTCATTATACTGGAGAAGTGCACGGGCCAAACCATGACGGATTGCACCGGCCTGACCGGAAACACCGCCACCTGCAACCTTGCATACGATGTCAAACTTATCCATAGTGTCGGTCAAAGCCAACGGCTGACGAACGATAAGCTTTACGGTTTCAAGACCAAAATATTCGTCAATATCACGGTCATTAATAGTGA
>JAZSCC010000237.1:0-4272 GCA_045602685.1 Acutalibacteraceae bacterium
TGTGTGCAGACCGATTGCATGGCCACCGTCTTTAATAGCAGTTAACAGACTTTTGCTGCCGTTTGCCACAAAAAAGGTTGCCTTGGCATCATATTCAGCAAGGGTTTCTAATATACGTGTCGTTACTGCACTTGACGGTCCGTCATCAAAGGTTAAATAGCACACCTTGTCCCCATTATTAGCAGGGTAATTAGCAGGCCTCTTGCCGCCTGATGTGCTACTTGAAGTATCATTTTTAGAGCTAATCTGAGAAGAATTTACTTTACTTGATGTGCTTTGTTCCGATGACGAAGGTGCTTCCTCAGATGAGGACGGAACAATGGTGGACTCTAATTCGCTGGAAGTTGACTCAACTGAAACCGTGTCTACAGTAGAACTGCTTGGTGTCGGTTCTTTCTTGCCCCAACCGTTTACCGCAATAGCAGTTATTGCAATAACTGCCACAAGACCTACGGCAATACAAGCTACAACAGTTGATAAATTGTTATATTTTGACATTTTTTACATCCCATTTCTTAAAATGTTACTTTTTTATAGTATAGCAGTATTTACCTCAAAATAAAAGAGAAAATTTGTAGAAAATATAAATTAAAGAAAAATATCTTGAGAAATAGCAAGAAATATGATAATATAATTTTGTTGTGATTATTTATTTTTTGGAGGGATGAACTATGAGCAACAGAAAAACCGTAATTTTAAGCGACAGTACATGTGACCTATCAGCAGATATTATTAATAAAAGAAATATTAAAATCAGTCCTTTGACAGTTGTTTTTGGTGACAAAACTCACCTTGACGGTGTTGATGTTACTCCTGATGATGTTTATGCATACTACCGTTCTACCGGTAACCTTGCAAAAACTACCGCCACCAATATGGCAGAGCACGAGGAATTTATTAACACTCACGTAAAGAATGGTGAAGATGCTGTTTATTTCCATATCAGTTCCGAAATGTCTACCACTTTTAACAGTGCACGTATGGCTGCCGAAGATATGGATAACGTTTACTGTATTGACAGCCGCAACCTTTCAACTGGTATCGGTCTGTTAGTCCTTCACGCCTGTGATTTAGCCGACGATGGAAAATCAGCTAAGGAAATTTACGACGAAATTAACTTACTCATTCCTAAAGTTGACGCCTCATTTGTTGTTGACACCTTAGAATATCTCCATAAAGGCGGACGTTGTTCGTCTGTTGCCGCCTTGGGTGCAAATCTTTTAAAGCTTCGCCCTATGATTCAGGTTAAGGACGGCAAAATGTCAGTTACTAAAAAATACCGTGGAAAAATGACCGAGGTTTTAAGGCAATATGTTTCTGAAAAGTTGGCCGATGAGAACAAATTTATAGGAAAACGGATTTTTGTTACCCACTCCGGTAACTGTGATGAAATTGCCAAGGAACTTAAAGCCATGGTCGAGGCAGCCTACCCCGATAAAGAGGTACTTATCACTCAGGCGGGTTGCACAGTTTCCTGCCACTGCGGTCCCGGAACATTAGGTGTTTTGGGAATAAGAGAAAACAATATTTAACTTCACAAAAAAACAACAGCCGCACGGCTGTTGTTTTTTTATAGAGTGTTTTTAAAATAAATATTTACTCTTCGGTTATAACAAGGTTGTCAACATGAATATTAACTATTGCAACAGCATTACCTGTCATACTCTGTACCTTATCCTTGACATTAGCCTGAACAGCCTCAGCAACATCTTTAACCTTAACATTATCGTAAACGGTAATAAAGACATCAAGTATAATAGCACCATTATCGGTTGAAAAACCTATTGACTTAGAATGACTTGTGCGCGCTCCACTCATCAGACTCTTAAAATTCTTGAGCTGAGTAGGACGTTTTGCAAGACCTGCCACGCCTTCAACCTCTAAGGCTGCTATACCTGCAATTTGAATAATGGCTTCATTATTGATAGCAAGACCGCTGGTTTTCTTATTGTCCATAGTACGAAACCTCCAAAATATGTTAATCATGCAGTAATTTTATAACTGTTTACATATATTATAACATATTTTTTTAATCTCGCAACTATTTTACGGTGATTATTTTAATTTTTTCCAAATCAATTGAAATTTGTGAAGTAACCGCATCCTGAATTTGAAGTGTTTGACTTGTTAAAAGACTTTCGGCAGGAACAATTACAGTAACCGATTCGGTTGATATTATGGCTAAGGCATCTTCAAATCCTTTTAGTTTTATTACCGCCTCTATGGATAACTCTTTATTAACCTGCTCAGCAATTAAATTAAGACCTTTTAACGCATCTTCCTTAGACTCAGAATCGGTTGATGAATTGTTTATAACTGCGGTTAAATCAGTAACCGTTTTATTACGGTTGTTGTTACGTTCCTGTCTGGCAGTAGCAATTTTATCAACACCTGTGCCGGTTTGCACCGCCTGACCTAAATTACTGTCCTTATCAATATAATCGCTATCACCGGAATTACTGTTAACACCCACCGTATTATTTTCAAAACCGGAATACTTCATATTAAGCCAAACGGCTGCCGCAAGACAGACAACAAGCGCCGCCGTCACAACGTGTCTTTTCGAAAAAACCTTTCCTTTTTGCATTTTAAATTAATCTCCTTTCATATATGCCTGCCAATGACACAAATTTTACCGTCATCAACATTTAAAGCTGATTTTACTGCCGAACGTACCGCCGTTGCAACAGCAGATGTCTGACCGTTTTCGCATACAATCACAACCCCTCTTATTACGGGCATTTTTTCGGTTACTATAAGCGGTTGCTCATTACCGTCAGCATCCTTAACGATTACATATGTTTTGTGATTACTGTCACTCTCCTGAGTTTTTAAAGCTGATTGGTCTTTAGTTACATCAGCATCGGTCTTTATCTCATCTGCGTATATGTACTCTGTACCGCTGTCAAGAGTTATAAGCACCGTTACATCACTGCCGCCCAGCATATCCGAAATAACATTTTCAAGTTTCATCTCCAGATTTTCGGTATAGCTTTGTGTTTTATTAACTGTAACAGCGTTGGTTTTTTTACTTTCTTCTTCAGTTTTTCCTATATCAAAAGAGGATATCAATATCAAAACCATACCTAAAAGTCCTAAAACAATTAAAAATGTACTTTTAGATTTAGGAAGTTTTTCTTTCAGCTTTTCGAAACTCTCTTTTAAGTCCATACTATTCCCTTTCCGTAATCTGAGCATCTACAGACAGCTTTTCTAAGACCTTACGGCATTCTTCGATTTCCGATTTATCACAAATAACATTAACCATATTTATATATATTCCGTAGTCATCCGAAATATTTGCCGAAACGAAAACTTCTGCAGTTTTAATATTATCTTGTTTTAAAGCGTTATCTATTACCGTTTTAACCGACATCTGTGCGCTTCGGACACTTTGAGAATTCACGGTTTCAATAAAATCGGCACTTATTTCTTCTAAATTAATAATATCGGTATTTAACTCAACCTTTTGCACTGCCTCAGATACGCCGAAAACAACCGTGGTTATAACCGAAATTATAATTACTGAAACTAACGTTTTAAAGGATTTCTTAATTGTACCTTCCGGAACTAGCAGCATTGTCACACCTAAAAAAACAAATGAAACACATAATGAAATTACCAAGGTTTTAATTGTATCCATTTAAACCACCGCCACTACGGTGACCGAAATTACAAACAGTACACCGACTAAAATCATAACACCTAATATAAATGATACTGTTGAATCTGCCGAGCGAATTAAAGTCGCTGCTCGGGACTGACCTAACATTTCGGCCGCTGATGAGCCTAACAGTAAACTTATTCGCCACAGCAAAAGTTCTATAATTATAGGTACAATCAACAGAAGCACTGCCACAATACCATAAACCGCTACTGATGAACCCAATAGCTTAACACAACCTCTTACAGTTGCCAATGCCTCACTTACAGCAGCACCGACAACCGGCACGGCGGTCCCAAGTAAAAACTTTGCAGTTTTAGAAGACAACGTATCGGCCGCACCGCCGACTATTGTCTGAATCCCTAATACACCGAGTAAAACTGTAGAAGCTAAAGACAATGTCCAAATTGATGCTTTTTTTATCACATTTCCGATTGGCTGGGTGTTTATCTCAGGCAGAGTTGAGCCGGCAACCGACAATGCCAACTGCATTCCCGTTAACGGTACCAAACAAAACGAACAAAGTAATGAAATCGCCTCGCTTACTGTCAGTACTACAGTTGAAAAGCCTGCCGCAGTTAATGTTTTGCCGCGAGACACTAAAATTC
>JAZSCC010000238.1:0-3726 GCA_045602685.1 Acutalibacteraceae bacterium
AAGCCTGCAAGCTGACTGCCACCAAAAAGCTCTAAGCCCAAAGCAGTCTGACCGGCGCCGGTCTCGGCCATTGTACCGAAAGCGCCGACAACCTCCTCCTTCGCAATAAGGCCTAAAATTGTTGCAACCGCACTCTGCCAATTACCAAAGCCTAAAGGCTTGAAAATCCAAGCAACAATTCCACCCAAAACCTCCAAAATTGACTTTCCGCCGTTTTCTTCGGTAATATAATGAAAGCCTCCGGTGAATGATAGGTTTTGCAGTATCCAAAGAATGACACCGGCCGCCAGCACAACAGTGCCTGCGCGCTTAATAAATCCCCAACCACGCTCCCAGGTAGTACGCAAAACATTGTTAAGCACCGGCATATGATAAGACGGAAGTTCCATTACAAACGGTGCCGGCTCCCCGCCGAAAGGCTTGGTTTTCTTTAATATAATACCCGAAACTACCACTGAGGCAACACCCAACAGATATGCGCTTGTGGCAATCCAAGCACTACCTCCGAATAATGCACCGGCAATGAAACCAACTATCGGCATTTTTGCCCCACAGGGAATAAATCCGGTGGTCATAATAGTCATTCTGCGGTCACGCTCAAGCTCAATTGTACGCGATGCCATAATACCCGGAACACCGCAGCCCGTAGCAACCAGTAACGGAATAAAGCTTTTACCCGAAAGACCGAATTTTCGAAAAATCTTATCCATAATAAAAGCAACACGAGACATATATCCACAGTCCTCAAGCAAGGACAACAGTAAAAATAATATCATCATTTGCGGAACGAAACTTAAAACCGCACCGACACCGCCAACAATACCGTCAACAATGAGGCTTACAAGCCACGATGCGCAATTAATACCTGAAAGCCATGTTTCCACCGTCGGTGCAATAATCCCGCCAAACAACGTATCACTCATAAAACCGACCGTCCAGTCACCGACCGTACCTATTGACAGTGCATAAACCAAAAACATAATAAGTGCAAAAATAGGCAAAGCCAGCACTCTGTTTGTAACAATTCGGTCAATTTTATCCGAATTAGTCATTCTGTTTAAGGATTTACGCTTATAACAGCTCTTGGTAATCTCGCTTATGTAATTATAACGTTCATTGGTAATAATGCTCTCGGCATCATCATCATAAAGTCGCTCAACTGCGGTTATATCCTTTTCAATATGAACAACACTTTCACCACTGAGCTTCAATAAACTACGTACCTTGTCATCCCGTTCAAAAAGTTTAATGGCGTACCAGCGTTGCTGTTCATCGGGAAGACTGTGAACACACGCCTCCTCAATATGTGCAATTGCATGTTCAACATCACCTGAAAAGATGTGACGGGGTTCATAATTACCTTTTCGGGCAGCCTCAATTGCAACCTCAGCCGCTTCTTCTACACCGTCACCCTTTAATGCCGAAATTTCAACAACTCTGCATCCAAGTCTTTTGCCTAAAGCCTCAATATCAATCTTGTCACCTCGACGGCGCACAATGTCCATCATATTAACAGCTATAACCACCGGAATTCCGATTTCCATCAACTGTGTTGTAAGATAAAGATTACGCTCTAAATTAGTTCCGTCTACAATATCAAGTATTGCATCAGGTCGCTCGTTTATAAGGTAATTACGAGCAACAAGTTCATCCATTGTATAAGGAGATAACGAATAAATACCCGGTAAATCGGTAATAATAATGCCCTTTTCTTTTTTATAGTTACCCTCTTTTTTCTCAACCGTAACACCGGGCCAGTTACCAACGTATTGGTTAGAGCCGGTTAATGCATTAAACAGTGTAGTTTTACCGGAGTTAGGATTGCCGGCAAGTGCAATTTTTATATCCATACCATACCTCAATTCAAATATTTAATAGAGTATATGCCTATAAAACCTCAATCATTTCGGCATCAGCCTTGCGAAGTGACAGTTCATATCCGCGAAGCATAATCTCAATCGGGTCACCTAACGGTGCACAGCGACGCACGTAAATTTCAACACCCTTTGTGACACCCATATCCATAATGCGACGGCGTATAGCCCCTTCACCGTGCAATTTCACAACCTGTACCGTTTTACCGATTTTAACGTCTTTCAAGGTTTTCATAATATATCCCCTTTTTTAGCACTTTACCGAACTCAAGTTAGCGTACGCTAACCAAATAGTAAAACAAACAAGTTAGCCACCGCTAACCCGTGTATATAATACTCCATTCCTTTTACTTTGTCAAGTAGGATTTCTAAAATTTTACAAAAATTTTGTGCATCAAAATAACAAAAGGAGAGTGTTTTCACTCTCCTTTCAATTTAAAATTATTTCGCATTCTGCTCAACAGCAACTGCACAAGCAACGGTCATACCGACCATCGGGTTGTTACCTGCACCGATAAGACCCATTATCTCAACGTGAGCAGGAACAGAAGAAGAACCTGCAAACTGAGCATCACCGTGCATACGGCCCATAGTATCGGTCATACCGTAAGAAGCAGGACCTGCAGCCATATTATCGGGGTGCAAGGTACGTCCTGTACCGCCACCTGACGCTACCGAGAAGTAATTTACACCATTCTCGTTACACCACTTTTTGTAGGTGCCTGCAACAGGATGCTGGAAGCGAGTCGGGTTAGTAGAGTTACCGGTAATCGAAACGCCAACCTTCTCTAACTGCATAATTGCAACGCCCTCGGGAACGTTATCAGAGCCATAGCATTTAACATCGGCTCTCGGTCCCTTAGAGAAAGGCTTTTCGCTGATAACCTTAACCTCTTCGGTATAGGGGTCAAACTCGGTCTCAACATAAGTGAAGCCGTTAATTCTCGAAATAATATAAGCGGCGTCCTTACCAAGACCGTTCAAAATAACGCGCAAAGGCTTTACACGAACCTTGTTAGCGTTTAACGCTATCTTGATTGCACCTTCAGCAGCAGCAAAAGACTCATGACCTGCCAAGAAGCAGAAGCACTCGGTCTCTTCCGATAAAAGCATTTTGCCTAAGTTACCGTGGCCTAAACCAACCTTGCGGTTTTCGGCAACAGAACCGGGAATACAGAACGACTGTAAACCAATACCGATAGCGGCGGCAGCATCAGCAGCCTTTTTGCAACCTTTTTTGATAGCAATTGCACAGCCTACGGTATAAGCCCACTTTGCATTTTCAAAGCAAATCGGCTGAGTCTCTTCAACAATCTTGTAGGGGTCGATGCCATAAGCATCACAAATATCTTTGCACTCATCAATAGAGTTAATGCCATATTCTTTGAGAGCTGCTAAAATCTTAGCTTCTCTTCTTTCATAACCTTCAAACTTAGCCATTATACATTACCTCCTATTATTCTTTACGGGGGTCAATGTACTTTACAGCATCATTGAATCTTCCGTATGTACCTTTAGATTTTTCGTAAGCCTCGTTAGGCTCCATACCCTTCTTAATAAAGTCGGTCATTTTGCCTAAAGATACGAACTCGTATCCGATAACCTCATTGTTCTCGTCAAGAGCCATTCTTGTGCAGTAACCTTCGGACATTTCGAGGTATCTTACGCCCCTAGCCTTAGTGCCGTACATAGTACCAACCATTGAACGTTCACCTTTACCAAGATCTTCCATGCCGGCGCCGATTACAAGACCGCCTTCTGAGAAAGCAGATTGCGAACGACCGTATACGATTTGGAGGAAAAGTTCTCTCATAGCAGTATTGATAGCATCACAAACAAGGTCGGTGTTGAG
>JAZSCC010000239.1:0-4084 GCA_045602685.1 Acutalibacteraceae bacterium
CTTCAACAGCGGCCTTTGTAGCGGCAAGAGCATCCTCAATTCTGAGTTTCTTATCCTTCATTTCAACTTCGGTAGCGGCACCAACCTTGATTACTGCAACACCGCCCGACAATTTTGCCAAACGCTCCTGCAACTTCTCTCGGTCAAAATCTGAAGTGGTTGTTTCAATCTGATTTCTGATTTGACCAATACGGCTCTTAATATCCTCAGACTTACCTGCACCGTCAACGATAATAGTATTTTCTTTACCGATTTTAACCTGACGTGCACGGCCGAGCATATCAATAGATGTATCCTTCAGCTCAAAACCAAGCTCGCTTGATACAACCTGACCGCCTGTAAGAATTGCAATATCCTGAAGCATTTCTTTTCTTCTGTCACCGAATCCGGGAGCCTTAACTGCTACACAGGTAAATGTTCCGCGGAGTTTGTTGACAATAAGAGTTGACAAAGCCTCACCCTCAACATCCTCAGCAACAATAAGCAACTTACCGCCGCCTTGAACCATTTGTTCTAAGAGAGGCAGAATTTCCTGAATATTAGAAATTTTCTTATCGGTAATAAGAATAAACGGGTCATCCAAAACGGCTTCCATTTTATCTGTATCGGTAGCCATATAAGGAGTAATGTATCCGCGGTCAAACTGCATACCTTCAACAACCTCAGAATAGGTTTCGGCAGTTTTAGATTCTTCAACGGTAATAACACCGTCAGAAGATACTTTATCCATTGCCTCTGCAATTAATTTACCAATAAACTCATCACCTGCGGAAATGGTAGCAACACGGGCAATATCGTCAGCGCCGTTAACCTTCTTAGAATTACCTACAACAGTCTTAACTGCGGTATCAACAGCCATATTGATACCTTTTTTCAAAACCATCGGGTTAGCACCTGCTGCTACGTTTTTCATACCCTCACGGATAAGAGCCTGTGCCAAAACAGTAGCGGTGGTTGTACCGTCACCTGCACAGTCATTAGTCTTGGTAGCAACCTCTTTTACAAGACTTGCACCCATATTTTCAAACGGGTCTTCCAACTCTACGTCTTTAGCAATTGTAACACCGTCGTTAGTAATCAGCGGTGCACCGAATTTTTTATCCAAAACTACATTTCTGCCCTTAGGTCCTAAAGTAACCTTAACTGCATCGGCCAATTTATCAACACCGGCCTGAAGTGCTTTTCTGGCATCTTCGCCAAAAAGAATTTCCTTAGCCATTTTTATTTACCTCCAAATTACTCAACGATTGCAAGAATATCTGACTGACGGACAATACTGTACTCTACACCGTCAATCTTAACGGGGTTACCTGCATACTGGGCGGTGATAACCTTGTCACCGACCTTTACGTACATTTTAACCTCGTTTCCGTCAACAATACCGCCGGGGCCTACAGCAGTTACTTCAGCAATCTGAGGTTTCTCTTTTGCCGAGCCTGCAAGAATAATACCACTCTGGGTGGTTTCCTCTGCCTCAACCGACTTAATAACAACACGGTCCAATAAAGGCTTAATAGTCATAATAATTACCTCCTGTAATTTATTAATATCTTCAAATTAGCACTCTTTAACTTCGAGTGCTAATACATATTTTAGCACGTATTTCAAAAAAATCAAGTACTTTTGGAAAATTTTCCAAAATATTTTTAAGATTTTATGAATTCAGCGCTACAATACCCAAGTTAAGATAAAATGCAAACAAACACCATGCAAGATACGGCAACAATAGCCAAGCGGATTTTTTGTCAATACGTTTAAAGCTCAGGAATGTCAACACAACGGCAATAATCAGCAATGCCAACCAGAATAGTGCAAACTTAGCCGCTTCAAACCTGAAAAATATAACCGGCCAAAGAATGTTTATAAACAACTGAACCAAATACAACTTAATTGCAAGACCTTTTTCAAGGTCACGCGAGGCGGCTATATTACCTGCAGCCCAACCTATTAAAATATATAAAAGTGTCCAGACAACAGGAAAAATCCAACCAGGCGGTGAAAAGGGCGGTTTGTCAACAGTTTTATATACATCATAGCTACCTGAAAGCAGAGCACCAATTCCCCCTGCCACAAGAGTTATGGCAACCCAAATAAGCTGTGTTTTGTTGCTTTTTATAAAGTTTTTAATTTTATTCATCATTATCCCTCCAAAATAAATATATGTTATTTTTAATTGGGATAATCATTAACAGAAAAATAATATTATATATTTTTTCAAATGTCATTTTATCATATTTTATAATATTTAAAAGTATTATTTAATACTAATCATTATAATATTTTTAAGGATGTGATGAAATGCGACCTCTGAAAGAACGTATCAGTATTACCATAGACAATGATATTCTTGAAAAAGCAAGAGATTTAGCCGAATATGATGACCGTTCACTTTCGCAATTTATCAATATTGCGGTTAAAGAATACGTCAAGAAGCTTGAAGCAAAACAGTAAACTTAATATGTCTGATAAAAGCAGTAAACCAAAATTCCAAATAAAAGCCGATATTGTAATCTTTGCTTTAATATTGATTATTTTTGCAGGGCTTATAATTGCATCGACGTATAATCGGCACAGAGTTGAACCTGAGCCAACCGATAACAACGTGTCATTTCAATACAAAACATACAGTAAGGATAGTACCGTTACGTCCACAGATAGCGATTCGGCTCATACTACACTTATCAATATAAATACCGCAACGGTCAGTGAATTGGATGAGTTACCCGGTATTGGTTTAAAAAGAGCTCAACAAATTGTTGACTACCGTGAAAATGTAGGTAATTTCAAAACTATTTCTGATATTAAAAACGTCGAAGGAATCGGCGACGGCATTTTTAACCAAATCAAAGATTTTATAACCGTAGATTAAAAACTTAATTATGCAACAAAAAAGGACAGATGAACGCCCACGTCACGTAAGGCAAATTCATCTGTCCTTTTTAATTATTTCAAAATATAAATTTCAACGTCTCTACGACCCCAATAACTACCACATTCACATTTAGAGCCACTAAAATGCATACGAAGGTCAGCAACAGTTTTTTGAGGTACCTTTTTTGCGAAACCGCCGGTGTCTGCTGCAATAGCGTAACCGTAGGTCGTCTTACCGTTGGGTGATACAATATAAAGTTTAGTTCCGTAAGGAATCTGCTTCGGGTTAACTGCGATATAACCGGGACGTGCAGAATTTTTACCGTAATAAGCAGTTGAGTTTCCGTCACAATGATTGCAATATGCAGTGGCCTTACCGGTGATAACTTTAGTATAGTTGACAGGTTTGCCGTTTGCATCAAGCGCAATAGGTTTATCAGGCTTTAAGGTAGAAATAGCCTTAACATCTTCACTGGTCTTAACCGGGTCACCGGGACGGCGTAAAGTACCGACTGTTTCAATCTGGCTTACAGCCTCCTTGATAACCTCTTCATTTATAACCTCACGGCTTACCTCGATACCGTTTACCGAAACAACAGTATATGTCACCTTTTTTTCTCCGTGCTGTCCCTCAGTAATTTTGGTTTCGCCTTTATAAAGCTTATCACTCGAAACCTTTTTGTAACCGTGCTTAATAGTCTCTAAAACAACCTCTTCAGTAGTGGTAAAAACCAAAGGGCTCATTACATAGTTCTCAGAACTAAGTAGGCCGGATAAAGATGCACTTACTAAATCTTCAGTCTCAATATTATCGACAATATCGTTATTATTAATAAAATCAACCGGTGCGTTTAAGGTTGTATTAACACTGTGCATACTGTCGCGGTAAACAACCGAGAAGCCATCAAGTGTTAGATAGCCTGCTACAACCGAAATGATTGAGGCTGCCATAAACACTGTTCTGAAAACCTTCTTGGAATTTAGGTTATTTAACCAACCTTTGAATTTTTTAAACATGTAATTCTCCGTTCGCCGTCTGTATTTTTTGCTTTTGCCGACGGCAAGCAAAAAGCAATCACGGATATTATTCAATCTTAAAAATCCGTATATAAGGTTAAACCGATTAAATATGACTTAAAATTCACAATACAAAGTTGTAACCTTTTCAGCGTTATTATACGCATTTTTTCAGCGTAGTAATACCTATTATAAG
>JAZSCC010000240.1:0-2772 GCA_045602685.1 Acutalibacteraceae bacterium
CTTTTGTTTTAATTCGGTCAATGTATAAAAGCTGTAACTTTTCCCTTTTCTTAAAAACTCTATATTTGAAACTGATGCTTTAGGTAAATTCTCACACAAAAGTTCAGCCATTTTCAAACGTTGCTCTTTAGTTGCAAACATTTCTGGCACCGTCTTGTGCGGCGGGATATTTGTAGGCGCAACCAATACACTTTCTACATCAGCCAAACCACATACCGTTTCAAGCATTTTACGGTGAGCTTGATGCGGCGGATTAAAAGTACCGCCAAAAAACACTGTTTTACCCATATTATTTCACTAAAACAATCTGTTTATTTTCTCTGCTTTGCTTATAAAGAATAAACTTGGAGCCGATAACCTGCACAACATCACTTTCTGTTGCTTCAGCTACAGTATCAGCACATTCACGAGCCTTCATCGGAGAGGTTTCAAGAACAGTAAATTTAATAAGTTCTCTGGCTTCTAAAGCCTCATTAACCTGACGGATAAGTTGCTCACCTACTCCGCCTTTACCGATTTGAAAAATCGGTTGATATGAATTAGCCATACCTCTCAACTGAGCCCTTTGTCTTGAATTTAACATGATTTGTTCACCTTGATTTTAAATAAATTTTTTCAATTCCTCAGTAAATTTCACAATAGCATTGTATCGGTGACTCACTTTATCCTTTTCTTCAGGGCTTAAAACACCAAAGCAACCCCATTCAGTTATAAATAATGGGTCATACCCAAAACCACCGTCACCTAATGGTTTAAAGCCGATTTTTCCTTCAACGGTGCCTCTGACGGTGAATTCTCTGCCGTCAGGAAAAACACAGGCAATGCTTGAAACAAAGCGTGCAGTTCTCTTTTCCTCGGGCACGTTTTCAAGTTTTTCCAAAAGCAACGCATTATTATCATCGTCATTTCCGGTACCGGCATACCGTGCCGAGTAAATTCCCGGTGCACCGTCTAAAGCATCAACACAAAGTCCCGAATCGTCAGCAATCGAAGGGAATCCGGTCTCTTTACAAGCAGAGCGTGCTTTAATAAGTGCATTTTCTTCAAAGGTTAAACCGTTTTCCTCGGGTTCTATGATTCCACCATCAATATCTTTTGGACTGATTACAGTAAATCCCAACGGTTCCAAAATACGAGACAGTTCCTTTAGTTTTTTGTTGTTGTGAGAGGCAAGTAAAAATTCTCTCATTATTCTTCCTCCGTAAAAATAGCCTTGGCAAACTCGGTCGGGTTAAACGGCTGTAAATCATCAATCTGTTCACCCACACCGACATATTTAACCGGAATTTTCAGTTCATCCATAATTGCTAAAACCACACCGCCCCGTGCAGTACCGTCCAACTTAGTTAAAACAATACCGGTTATATCGGCAACCTCTTTAAAGTCCCTTGCTTGATTGACGGCATTCTGGCCGGTCGTAGCATCCAGAACAAGTAAGGTTTCAACATCTGCATCGGGAAGCTCCCGCTTTATAATCCGATACATTTTACTTAACTCGTTCATTAGGTTTTTCTTATTATGAAGACGGCCTGCAGTATCACAAATAATTATATCACTGCCTCGTGCCTTTGCGGCGGCAATAGTATCAAAAACAACCGACGCAGGGTCTGCTCCCTCGGTGCTTTTAACCATATCAACCTCTGCCCTGTCAGCCCAAACAGCCAACTGGTCAATAGCAGCGGCACGAAATGTATCGGCAGCACCCAGAATAACCTTTTTACCATTAGATTTTAACTGTGAAGCAATTTTACCGATGGTTGTAGTCTTACCAACACCGTTTACTCCAATAATGAACACAAACGACGGCTTGGTTGAGATGTGTAATTCCCTTTCACCGTCAATCATTTCAGCTACGGTTTCGGCCAACATTTGCTTAATTACTGAAGGCTCTTTAACCTTTTCATCCTTCACCTTTTGACGCAAAATATCACATATTTTGGTTGAAGTAGCAATACCTATATCACTCATTATAAGTATTTCTTCAAGTTCTTCAAAAAGGTCTTCATCAATTCTGGTAAATGCTGAAAGCATTGAGCCTACAGCACCGGATATTGAATCTCTTGTCTTTTTTAAACCTTGACTTAATTTTGTGAAAAATCCCATTATAAAGCTCCGAAAAATTATTTGTTTTCTATGTTGAGCGTCTTAATCAGTTGTTCAACGTCAAGCTGAAGCAATTTGGTAACACCCTTCTCCTGCATAGTTACGCCGTAAAGCATATCGGCCGAATCCATCGTACCTCTGCGGTGTGTTACACAAATAAATTGTGTACCGAAATTCTGCTTGGTCATATAGTTAGCAAAGCGCTCTACGTTAATATCGTCAAGAGCGGTATCAACCTCGTCCAAGAAGCAGAACGGCGGGGCATTTACCATCATTATCGAGAAGTAGATTGAAATAGCGATAAGTGCTTTTTCACCGCCGGAAAGTCCTTCAAGACTCGGCACGTTTTTACCCGGCAACTTTGCAATAATATCAATTCCGCTTTCGAGTACATTTTCAGGGTCGGTCAGAACAAGTTCGGCATGACCGCCGCCGAAAAGCTCGGTAAATACTTTAGTAAAGTTCTTGCCGATTTTTTCAAAGCCTTCGACAAATTTTTCTTTCATCTGAGAGGTCAAGTCGCCGATTAATTTATTAAGTTCCTGACGTGAGTTCTCAAGGTCGTCCATCTGCGCTTTCATAAATACATATCGTTCGTTTACTTCCTTGTACTCTTCAATTGCCGATACATTAACATTGCCCAACGCCTTTATTTTACCCTTGATATCT
>JAZSCC010000241.1:0-2176 GCA_045602685.1 Acutalibacteraceae bacterium
TTTCATTCCCTTAAAAACAATTATCTTGAAACTTCGATAATCTTAAACTTCAAATGTCCGGCCTCACAGGTGACTGTAACCTCATCGCCTGCCACGTGACCGATTAAAGCAGCACCAATTGGCGACTCATCGGAAATTTTATACTCCAACGGGTCAGACTCAGCCGAGCCGACAATAGTATAAACTATTTCCTCTTCAAACTCAGCATCATACAATTTAACGGTACAGCCTATCGTAACAGTGCCCTCGGCAATGTCCATATCATCGATGACCTGAGCATTTTTTAACATTGCCTCAAGCTCGACAATTCTTGCCTCAATTTTGGCCTGTTCATTTTTAGCCTCATCATACTCACTGTTTTCGGAAAGGTCACCAAAACCACGTGCAATCTTAATTTTTTCTGCAATTTCGTTACGGGTGACCGTCTTGAGATTTTCAAGCTCATCCTGTAATGCTTTAAGACCCTCTGAAGTTAAAAGTACAGCCTTCATTATAGTTCTCACCTTTCAAATAAAAGGTTTAGTCCGCCAATAGCACACTAAACCTATTTTATATACCAATGCAATATTATAACAATTAAAACAAGTTCTGTCAAGAGAATTGTTTTTAAACAAAATAACAATTACGAGTCCAAATCCGTCGCAACAGTTTCCTCATCCTCTACTGAGCTGCTGCTTATGTTCTCAAGCTCCATTTGTTCCAACGCACTCTGCTTTTTAAATGTGTTAATTGTAATAAAACCGATAAATACTGCAGCAGCTATCAATGTTACCGGCATGACAGCCGATTCGGTTACATTTTCCCCGAATCCGAAAACTGTTGCTATCATTTCAGGCAAAACCGATACAACGCAAAGCGAACAGGCAGTAAGTCCCAACGAATAAATTCTTCGAAAACTTTTTTCCGTTTTAACACCACTGACCGCTTTTCCAAAAAACACCGAAAAAGCAATTATAAAACAAAGCGCCGCTGTTTCATATACCGTACGCACACGTAACGGACGCTTGGTATAAAACAAATAAGCCCGAATGAATTCGACAATCCAATAAGCAATAAAAGTCAACGGCCATACTTTTGAAAAAGCCTTTTGCTTTAATGCAGAATCAATAAACACTACCGTTGCCGCCACCGACAAGGACAACAATAACGAAATGACTTGCCAACCGTATGGCTTTAAAATAAGCGACATAATTCCGCCGGCTAAGTAAAAACTTCCCGAAGCAGCCAAGGCTACTGCCAACAATTTACCGCTGCAATTAATTTTTTCCGGTCGGTGCACCGCTAAAGATGCATTAAAATATAATGCACACAAAGCCAATACCGAAACCGCGGTTCCGATAATGTTAATAATCATCAAATCTTCTTTTAAAAAAGTCGTTTTACTTTCAGTTAAAAATAAAATTTGTAACGTTCTGAACAAAACCACTATAAAATTTACAACGATAAACAATTTTGTGGTGTGTTTAATCTTCATTATACACTCTCCGAAATTTGTATACAGTAATTATACGAATTTTTTTCGCATATATTAAAACAATTCACAATGTAATTATATTATTCTAAATCGTTCGGTTTGTCAATCAATTTATAACTAAGTTTAAAATCCATACTGTTATTAAAGAAAGGACTTAATATGAAAGGACTCTACATAACTTCTGTAATCATACTGTTTTTAGCAATGGTTTTAATGCCGTTGATTTCAATGAACGAAACGGTTTTGCCGTCACAACCGTCACCGTCCGAGTCAACCCCTGACGGCCAACCGTCTGAAACCTTACGTGTACTCGACGTAAAAACGGACAAGGTTACAGAAATGACCGCAAGAGATTACGTTATAGGTGTGGTCTTAGCTGAAATGGCAGCCGAATACGAAATTGAAGCTTTAAAAGCCCAAGCTGTCGTTGCATATACCTATGCAATTTATAAAAAAGAACTTCGAAAAAACGAGGACTATGACGTCACCGATACAAGTGCTAAAGACCAAGCCTTCTTATCACCGGACGAAGCCAAAGAACGCTTTGGTGATAATTATCAAAAATACCTCGATAAAATTTCTGCTGCCGTAGACTCGGTTACAGGTAAAAAAATTACATATCAAGGCAAACCGATACTCGCCTGCTGTCACAGTATTTCCGGTGGCAAAACCGAATCAGCAGAACTGCTTTGGGGAGGTACT
>JAZSCC010000242.1:0-4058 GCA_045602685.1 Acutalibacteraceae bacterium
CAGAGAGTTGCCGTTTGGTGTGAGGCAACAGGTTAGATTTAAAGCAGTCTCGTATCTGAGCTTGGTCGCTGAAAGCAGTAAGCGGTCACGGTAGGCACCGTTACTTGCCGAGGGTTTATTCTGAACCTATTGAGTGGTCACTTTTTTTGGTGGCAATACGGGTGGTACCGTGGTTAATGTTTAATTAATCATCCCGCAGAGATTAGTTTCTCTGCGGTTTTTTGTTGTTTATGTTTAATTATTTATATTTAATTGCTTACATTTATATAATTTTACGTATTTATAAAAAGGAGAAGGTTTTATGAAAAAAATCTTTGTAACCGATTTTACACTTAAAAATGCTGTATCAGGAGACCGAAAATTGTCTTTCCGCGATAAAACCAACATTGCAAAATGCTTGGATTCGGTTGGCGTGGATGCTATTGAACTGTCAACACTTAAAAATCTCAAGGAGGATGCCGTTGTTAACCGTACTATTGCAGGTTTGGTTAAAAATTGTACCGTTAAGATTTCGGTAGGTTTAACCGAGGAAAGTCTTAATGAGGCATTCTTAAGCATAAAAGATGCTGTTGACCCTTGTCTTAGAATTTCCGTACCGGTTTCAACCGTTCAAATGGAGTATTTGTATCATTTAAAGGCACCGAAAATGCTTGAGATAGTGGCTGATATGTGTGCTAAAGCAAAGGCTATCTGCGAAAAGGTTGAATTCGTTGCAGTTGATGCCTCTCGTGCTGACCGTGAATTTTTGAAAGAAATCTGTGTTGCGGCTTATAATAACGGTGCCTTGGCAGTCACCTTGTGTGACGATGCTGGCATTATGATGCCTCAGGAGATGGCAAAAATGGTAGCCGATGTAAAGTCGGTATGTGATATTGCCGTTTCTGTAATGCCTTCAAATGAACTAAATATGGCTGCCGCCAATGCTGTTGCTGCAATAAATGCAGGTGCAGACGGAGTTGAAACCTGTAGTTCGGATAATTGGTTGCAGGCCGGTGTTTTGTCTGACATTATTCGTAAAAAAGGTATTGATTTAGGGGTGGAAAGTCATCTTGACGCCACCGTTATCCACCGTAATTTAGAAGAAATGCTTAATAATGCATCAGATAACTTTAAGATTGCGGCTACACCCAAAACCGATGAGAATACTATTAGCTTAAATCATAGCAGCACCTTGTCTGATGTCAGTGAGGCTGTACGGTTATTAGGTTATGAGTTGTCACACGCCGACAGCGGTAAGGTTTATGAGGAGTTTTTAAGGGTTTCCTCTAAAAAGAAAAAAATAGGCGTTAAGGAAATAGAGGCTATTGTAGCGTCTGCCGCAATGCAGGTTCCTTCGACCTACCACGTTGAAAGTTACGTTATTAACAGTGGTAATATTATTACTGCAACAGCCAACATTCAGCTTTCCCGTGACGGTGAACTTTTAACGGGAACAAGTACCGGTGACGGCCCTATAAATGCGGCATTTTTGGCAATTGAACAGATTGTAGGACATCATTATGAGCTGGACGATTTTCAAATTCAGTCTGTGACCGAGGGTCACGAGGCAATGGGTGAAGCTTTGGTTAAGCTTCGCGATGGTGACAAGTTATATTCAGGAAGCGGTGTTTCAACCGATGTTATCGGAGCGAGCATCCGTGCTTATGTAAATGCACTTAACAAGATTGTTTACGGTGCAAAATAATTATCTTCTATTTTTAAAAGAAGAACGGAGATAAACTATGAAATTCTCATTTTCAACTAAAGAAATCAAGGCTCAAAAATATGTCGAGGCTTGTAACATTGCATGTGACTATGGTTTTCAGGGCTTTGAAATTTATGATATTACCTCGGGCGTTGCGGCTGACAGTGACGGCCCGTTTAATCCGGTTAATGCCGTAGGTGCCAAGCGTAAGCTTATTAACCGTCATCTGTCGGTTTCGGCTCTTGTTTTCCCTAATGCCGTTGGCAAGGATTTAAATGTCACTGAGGACATTAAGCATTATATTGAAGAAGCCGGTTTTTTGTCGGTGCAGAACGTTATTGTAACCTTAGACAATGAGGCAACTTTGGATGAAATCAAGGCAGTATTGGAACCCGTTATGCCCTTAACCGAGCAGTTTGGAGTATCTCTTTTGTTTGAAACGGTTGGTAAATACGCTAATACTAAAAATATTCTTGATATTATCAATATGTTTACAGTTGGTTTCGTCGGTGTATCGTGGAACATTCGTGAAACTTATTTTACGGCTTCGGAAGACGCTGAAAAGACCATTCAGAATCTGGGCGCATATATCTGTAATGTTCGCATTGGGGATATGCGTGACGGTAGGCGAGTTTTATTGGGTGACGGCGAATTGCCGGTGGGTGAGTTCGTTTTTGCATTGCGTTCGCTTAATTATGAAGGATTTATTGCAGTTGAGTCTAATGACGAAATCAGCGATACCGATATAGTATTTACTCATTTTGTTAACTATATGAGTGTTGCTTCTGCCGAAAAACAGAACGAGAAAAGTCTTTACTATAACCGTTCGAAGACCGGTGTATTTCCTTTCAAGCCCTTTAAGACGGTTGACAAAACCTTTTCAGAGGTTTTGAACACCATGGTTGAAAATTTCCCTGACCAATATGCGTTTAAGTATACAACTCTTGATTATACGCGTACCTATACTGAGTTCAGATGCGATGTTGACCGTGTTGCTGCCGCTTTAATTTCTTTGGGAGTAAAGCCGGGATATCACGTTGCAATTTGGGCAACTAACGTACCACAGTGGTTTTTGACCTTTTGGGCAACCGTAAAGATAGGTGCCGTTTTGGTTACGGTTAATACTGCTTATAAATTACATGAGGCTGAGTATTTATTACGCCAATCGGATACTCATACCCTGGTTATGATTGACTCCTGTAAAGATTCAAATTATAAAGAAATTATTGAGGAGTTGTGTCCTGAACTAAAGGATTTAATTCCCGGCCAGCCGTTGCACGCTAAAAAACTGCCGTTCCTTAAAAACGTTATTACCGTCGGTTTCGAAATGGACGGTTGTTTAGAATGGGAGCAGTTTTATGACCGTTATACCCTCGTTCCGCACGATGAGGTTTTACGTCGTGCTTCAGAGGTTAAACCTGATGATGTTTGCAATATGCAGTATACCTCGGGTACAACCGGTTTCCCAAAAGGCGTTATGCTGACACACAGAAACATTGTCAATAACGGTAAAATTATCGGTGACAGAATGGATTTGTCGACGGCAGACCGTATGATGATTCAGGTGCCGATGTTCCATTGCTTTGGTATGGTACTTTCTATGACCTCAAGTATGACACACGGTGCAACACTTTGTCCGATGCCGTACTTTTCGCCAAAGTCTTCCTTGGCTTGTATCAATAATGAGAAGATTACCTGCTTCAACGGTGTTCCGACAATGTTTATTGCAATGTTCGCCCATCAAGATTTTGCCAAGACCGATTTTTCTCATATTCGTACGGGAATTATGGCAGGTGCAAACTGTCCGGCTGATTTAATGCGCCGTGCCGCTGACGAGATGAATATGAAGGAAATTATCAGCGTTTACGGTCAGACTGAGGCATCTCCCGGTTGTACAATGGGTGATGTTAACGAGGATATTGACCACCGTGTTGAGACGGTCGGCTCGGCCTTCCCGGGCGTTGAGTGTAAGATTATTGACCCCGAAACGGGAGAGGATTTGCCGGATGGCGAAAACGGAGAGTTTGTCGCTAGAGGCTATAACATTATGAAGGGTTACTACAAAATGCCGCATGCAACTGCTCAGGCTATTGATAAAGACGGGTGGCTGCATTCAGGTGATATTTGTTGCAGAACTCCCGACGGATATTATAAGGTTACCGGTCGACTCAAGGATATGATTATTCGTGGCGGCGAAAACCTGTATCCGAGAGAAATCGAGGAATTTTATTTAGGCCACGATAAAATCAAGGACGTTCAGGTTGTCGGCGTGCCTGACAAACGTTACGGCGAAGAGGCATGCGCTTGGATTATTCTTAATTCGGGTGCTGAGTCCGGCGAAGATGAAATGCGTGAATATGGCAACAGTTTTATG
>JAZSCC010000243.1:0-5257 GCA_045602685.1 Acutalibacteraceae bacterium
TCTTGCTTTTATGAGTTTTATATTATATAATCTTTTGTGTAAGTAAAATACTTTTTTTACAGGAGGTTATTTTAATGTTAGTAAATACAAAAGCAAGAGTCGGCGTATTCTCAATTGCTCTCGGTGCATATTTGCCGCAGTTCCCGTCCTTAGTTCCGGAATTTGAGGCTCAGTATGAGGCATTTAAGAAAACTTTGCCGGACACAGTTGAGATTATTGACGGTGGCATAATAACCACTAAAGAGCAATCAATGAAGGCCGGTGATAAGTTCCGTGCTGCCGATGTTGACTTGGTGTTCTTACAGATGTTAACCTATGCTACATCTTATAACGTTTTACCTGCAATCCGTGACCTTGATGTTCCGGTTGTTATTGTAAACGTTCAGAAACTTAAAGCTCCGGATTATCCCAATACCGATATTCCGAAGTGGCTTGGTGAGCTTTATGCCTGCGGTGCTGTAGGTGAAGCTGTTGCCGACCTTGAGAGAGCCGGCAAGCGCCACGCTGTTATTACCGGTGTCGTTGAGGGTGGAGACCCTGAAGTTGCCTCTGAAATTGAAGATTGGTGTCGTGCTGCTCAGGTTCGCAGACGTTTCAGAGACACAAATATTGCTCAAATCGGCAGACCGTACCCCGGTATGATGGACTTGTATATTGATGAAACAAATCTTTATAACAGAATGTTCCTTTATACAAAGCAGTTTGACTGGGAAAAAATGTGGGCTATTGCCGATAATATTGATGACGAAGCTGCTATTCGTGCTAAGGCTGAGGATATAATTAACACCTTTGACATTGAAGGCGGTGCAACTGTTGAAACCGTTTGGGAAATGGCCAAATATGTTGTAGCGTTTGAGCAATGGGTAAAGGATGAACAGTTAGGTTTAGTTGCTTCTCATTATGACGGCTACGCTACCGGCAAGGCAGGAACGCTTGATTCAATGCTTATTCCGGCATTTTCAATGCTCATAAAACAGGGAACCGCTTGTGCTGTTGAGGGTGATATAAAGGTTGCTATGGCTATGAGCATTCTTAAGACAATAGCCGGTACAGGCCAGCTTTCCGAAATGTATTCGATTGACTTTAATGAAGATATTTGCATTATCGGCCACTCAGGCTCCGGAGACGCCGACATTTCGACCACTAAGAAGCCTACTATGAAGATTGTTGCGGTGTTCCACGGTAAAACCGGTGGCGGTTATTTGACTCAATTCTATCCGCCGGTTGGTGATATTACATATCTTGCAATTACTCAGGACAAGGACGGAAACTTCAAGTTTATTGTTGCAGAAGGTGTTAACGAGGAAGGTCCTATCTTCACCTTTGGTGACACTAATATGCGTACCCGCTTTACTTGTGGCGCAAGAGAGTTCTGTAACCGTTGGAGTGAGGCCGGTCCTACACACCATATGGCTGCTGCAGCAGGTAGACATATCGATACCATCTTAAAGGTAGCAAAGATTTTCAATATTCCTTGTGAAATTGTTACACGATAATATTTCTAGCGTTAAAGCACCGCTTTTGCGGTGCTTTTTGTTTTGTTTTAATTGACATTTATATAATAAATTAGTATAATAAAATGAATGTTTATAATGTATTTTGACTGTTATGGAGTGTGGGAAAATATGAGTGAAATCAAGTTTAAATCAGCTGATATATTATTACCAAAAGAAGGGTTTGAAAAATGGGCTGTTGTGGCCTGCGACCAGTTTACTTCGGAGGCTGAGTATTGGAAAAGTGTTGAGCAAACTGTAGGAGATGCGCCATCAACATTGCGCATTACCTTACCTGAGTTTTACTTAGAGGACTCAGATACTGAACAAAGAATTGCCGAAATAAATTCTAATATGAAAAAATATCTCGAGAATGGTGTTTTCGAAGAATATAAGGATTCAATGATATATGTTGAACGTACTCAGAGTGACGGCACTGTCCGGCACGGAATCGTAGGTGCTATTGAATTAGCGGATTATGATTACAGAAAAGGAAGTAAAGCTCTTATCCGTGCAACCGAACAGACGGTTATTGAAAGAATTCCTCCTAGAGTTAAAATTAGAAAAGACGCAATTCTTGAATTACCGCACGTTTTACTTTTGTGTGATGACCCGAAAAAAACTGTAATTGAGCCGCTAATTGCAAAAAAAGACAGTTTAAAGATTGCTTATGATTTTGATTTAATGCAGGGTGGCGGTCATATTACCGGTTGGTTTTTAACTGACGAGGACATCAAAAATGTTGGTATTGCGGTAAATTCCCTTTGCGAGAACGATAACGATAAGATGATGTTTGCTGTCGGTGACGGTAACCATTCATTAGCAACTGCTAAAGAATGTAGTCTGATTAACAAAAACGAGCTTTCGAAATCGGCTTTGGTTGAGGTTGTAAATATTCACGATGAATCAATTCAGTTTGAGCCTATATACAGAGTTTTGTTTAATGTTGAGCCGAAAGCCGTTATTGAAAAATTTGTGACTGATTTAGGTGATGAATGTCACCAATACACCGATTTGGATGCTCATAAATTTACATGCGTTTTCGGTGGCGAAGAAGTCACAGTATCGGTGAAGCCAACCTCAAAACTGCCTGTTGGCACTCTTCAGACTTGGTTGGATGAGTATATAAAGAAAAATAATGTTAAAATTGATTATATTCACGGTGAGGATGTTGTTAGAAGTCTTTGTAAAGACCAAAACAATTTAGGTTTTATATTCGATGGAATGCAAAAGGATGAGTTGTTTGCGGCAGTACGTTTGGATGGTTCGTTGCCAAGAAAGACTTTTTCAATGGGGCATGCAGCAGATAAACGCTATTATATAGAGGCAAGAAAAATAAAGTAGGGGATTTACTTTGAACAAAACTATTCAAAATTGTAAGTTTTTAAGAATTGAATATGTTTTACCGTTTGTATTTTTAGTAATACTTACCTTTGTGTTTGCTTTATGCGACCAAACATTGGCAGATATTCAGATTATTGCCGATGTTTTAGTGTGTGGTCTTTTTATTTTAGCCGGTTCTGTAGGTTATTTACTTTATAAATCGGAATTTTTGAATTATAGAATATTGATTTTTCTTGTTTTGATTTGCGGTTTTGCTTTAAGACTTGGGTATGCATTGAAAACAGGTTATATGCAAAATCAGCACGATGTTGAATCCTTAAACAGCTCTGGTCATTTGTCTTATATATATAATATCTTTAAAAATTCAAGCCTGCCAAATAGTAATGAATGGCAGTTCAGTCATCCACCGCTACATCATTTTTTGGCTGCTTTTGTTGTTGGGTTGGGTAATTTTTTTGGATTTACCATTGAAAGATGTTTTGAAAACATACAGTTAATTACTGTTTTTTATTCTTCGATATCTATGATTATTGGTGTCAGGATATGCAGTGAACTTGGTGTTAAAGATAAGGCTTTGCTTTTTTGTACTGCAAATTTTGCTTTTTTCCCCGGTATGTTTATATTAGCGGGTAGCATTAACAATGATATTCTTATGGTAATGCTTACCTTAATGGCACTTCTTTATCTTATAAAATGGTATAAGTTTCCTACCTTAAAGTTTGCCTTACTATGCGGTCTGTTTTCGGGTTTGGCTATGATGACCAAGGTTTCTGCCGCAATATTTGTTGTTGCTGCGGCAGTTACGGTTATATTTAAGTTTTTTACCGATAAAAACCTTAAGTTTAGCAAGGTGGCTATTCACATTTCTTGTTTTTTGGTATTACTGTTACCGTTAGGTTTTTGGCATCCCATAAGAAATTATATTTTATTTGAGCAACCGTTGGGTTATGTTGCTCCTCTTTCTGTTACTAACCCTCTTTATAATGGTGATATCAGCATTTTTGAACGATTGATTTTGCCTTTTTCAACCGAAAAAGTCGGCATTTATGTTGACGTTTGGACAGAATACAATCTTTGGCAATACATCATAAGAAATTCACTTTTCGGTGAGTATAATTTTGGATTTTTGGGAATTGCTTTGTTTACGGTTATTGCAAACATTGTGTTGATTGTCTTATCTGTTGTTTCTATTGTTGTTTTACTAATAAAAAGAGAAACTCTAAAAAATATTTTACCTATATTCTCGTTTTATTTTCTTCTATTAGCGTTCTTTTTGTATTTTAATATCAAGTATCCGTTTGGTTGTTCAATGGATTTCAGATATATCGTACCGCTTTATTTTATAGGTGTAATATATATTGGCGTAGTTTTACAAAATCTAAAACAGAGTAACAGCATTTTTGCCCGATTGTTTAAATATTTTGCTGTGATTTCTGCTTCGGTTTTATGTTTAGGCTCTATTATTATTTTTATATAGTATAATTTAGTGATATATGTTGTAAATTGCGAGAATTTGGTGTATAATTATATGAAAACTTTATTTTAAGGATATCTCAAGGAGTTAGGAATGGGTATTTTAGAAGTTATATTAAACCGTGGCGGTATTATTGAAATTATTGCTTGTCTTATATCATCGGCAATAGTCATATTCTTTGCTATGCCGATACACGAGTATGCCCATGGCTTTGTTGCCACTAAATTAGGTGACCCAACTCCGAGATGGCAGGGCAGAATGTCCCTTAATCCTATGCGACATATAGATTATGTCGGTGCGGTTATGATATTTTTAGTTGGTTTCGGCTGGGCTAAGCCTGTTCAGGTTGATTCACGTTATTTTAAAAATGAAAAGCGCGGTATGGCTTTAACAGCCCTTGCCGGACCTATTTCTAACTTGATTTTTGCACTGATTTTTTCATTTATTTATTGCGGTTTAAGCTTCGTTTTTATAATTAACGACGGATTCGGTTGGATGGGCAACGAGTATGCTTATTATTTATTTGTAATTTTTATGTTGATAATTGACTATATCATCATAATCAGCATCTCGTTGGCAATTTTCAATCTGATTCCCGTGCCTCCGCTTGACGGCTCGAAAATCTTATTTGCAATTTTGCCCGACAGAATTTATTGGAAAATAATGCAGTATGAACGCTATTTATATTTTGGCTTAATGTTTTTACTGTTTGCAGGTTCAGGCTCAAGGGCGTTAAGTAATATTGTAAGTAATGTTTACGTTGTTTTTATAAGAATTGCATCACTACCGTTTGAATTTTTTATTTAAGGGTGAATTATGACTACGCTGGAATATAAACTTGAGTGTTTTGAGGGACCTTTAGACTTACTTTTATACCTCATTTCAAAAAACAAACTTAATATTAATGATATTCAGCTGACCATCCTTGTTGACCAGTACGTTGAAT
>JAZSCC010000244.1:0-5307 GCA_045602685.1 Acutalibacteraceae bacterium
ATGCCACTGAGCGCTCCTCTAACATATTACGAAGCCGACATACAGGACAACCTTCTTTAGGCTCAAACACATCACTTATCGGAATACTTGTAATGTCGTCACGCATTGCAGTCACCTCAAATATCGTTTTTGATTAAATCCTCGTAAGTTTCACGCTTGATAATAACCCTTGACTCACCGTTATTAACCATTACTGCTGCAGGACGGCACAAGCGGTTATAGTTGCTTGCCATCGAGTAGTTATATGCACCGGTGGTAAGTACAGCTAAAATATCACCGACTTCCGGGGTCTGCATCGGAGCATTCTCCTGAATCAAGTCCCCGCTTTCACAACATTTACCGGCAACAGTACCGATAAAGTCTTTAGGCTGATTATACTTATTTGCAATTTCAACATCGTACTCGGCATTGTACAAAGCATAACGGGGATTATCAGCCATACCACCGTCAATTGAAACATAAGTACGAATATCCTTAATTGTTTTTACACTACCAACAGTATAAAGTGTAACACCGGCAGGACCGACGATTGAACGGCCCGGCTCAATATAAATTTTCGGCATCGGGTAATTCAATTCAGCACATACATTTTTCATAACTGCCGAAACCTTTTCCATAAAGACCTTGAACGGCAATGCATCATCATTTTCAACATACTTAACACCGAAACCGCCACCAAGGTTTAATTCACCTACGGTCACACCTGTTTTAGCCTTAAATTCCGACATAAATTTAAGCATTACAACTGCTGAATCACAAAACGGTTCGGTTTCAAAAATCTGTGAACCGATATGACAGTGAAAGCCTAAAAGGTTAATATTCTTGCATTTCAGGGTCCCAATTGCAATTTCCATAGCCTCGCCGTTTTCCAGCGCAAAGCCAAACTTTGAGTCAATCTGTCCGGTGCGGATATAATCGTGTGTATGGCAATCTATACCCGGCTTGATACGAAGCATTATATTTGCCTTTAAACTCAACCCTGAAGCTATTTTCTCGATTGTTTCAAGCTCGGTTATGTTATCGACAACGATATGCCCTATGCCAGATTTGACAGCATATTCCAGTTCATCAGGTGATTTGTTGTTGCCGTGAAACATTATATTCTTTGGATTAAAACCTACCGACAAAGCAGTATAAAGTTCTCCGCCCGATACTACATCACAGCCTAAGCCCTCACTATCTACAATACGGTACATTTCCTTACAAGAGAATGCTTTACTTGCATACATTGCCATACCTTTTCCGCCGTAAAACTCATTTATTGAATCACGGTATTCACGGCAGGTTTTACGGATAAGCGCTTCATCAAATACATAAAGCGGTGTGCCGTACTGTTGAGCTAAATCAACACAATCGGCACCGCCTATTGTCATATGCCCTGAAGCGTTAACCGAAACGCTTTCACTAATCATTTTTATCCCTCATTTATCCCATTTAAAATCTCACGTATAGTGTCACAACCCTCGCCGTTTTCAGCTGAAAACGGTATCATAGGTATTCCTTTTATAAATTCCATTTCTGATTTCAGTAAATTAAAATTTTCTGCTCTTTCTTTTGCTTTTAACTTATCAACTTTGGTAAGCACAACAACAAACGGAAAACAGTTGTCCGAAAGAAAGTGCAACATATCTATATCATCTTTGGTAGGCTTATGACGAGAATCAATCAACTGAAAAACCATCTTTATATCGCGACCGCTTGAGAAGTAACTCTCCATAAGCCCACCTCAACGCTGACGCTCTTCAAACGAAACCTTTGCAAAACCGTAGCCCGGCAAATCAGCAAGTCGGATATTCTCACATTTGAAAAAGTTTACAGTTGCAGTCTTACCCGGCTTATTACTTGTTCTTGCGAATGATTTTCGGTTGAAAACCTTATTAATCAACGAGGATTTTCCAACATTACTATGTCCGGAAAAGCAAACCTCCGGCATATCAGATGGAATAAGTCCGTTAGCCGTACCACAAGAAGTCTCAAATTCGGCTTTGTTATAGTTCATTACTTCACCTCTTATGTTTAAAACAATTAATTATGAATCGGTGCTCTTTTTTCAGTTTTTGTTGCTAAATTATAAAGCATAGACGGTGTCTGTTCTTTTGCTGACGGCATTGAAACTAAGGCCTCAGGCAAAAGCTCGTCAATGGTTTCAACTGCCTTAAACTCAACACTTTCCTTAACTATTTCATCAACCTCATCTAAATTAGGCAGATTTTCAATAGGAATAAACACCTTTCTGATACCGTTACGGTATGCCGCCATTGACTTCTCCTTAAGTCCGCCAATCGGCATAACACGTCCACGTAAGGTCACCTCTCCGGTCATAGCTACATCACGACGAACAGGAGTACCGGTCAAAGCAGACACGATAGCAGTAACCATTGTAACTCCGGCAGACGGACCGTCTTTCGGCACAGCTGCCTCAGGTGCATGGATATGAATATCAAGATTTTTATAGAATTCATTATCTATACCAAACTTTTCGGCACGGCTCCTGACACAAGTTATGGCAGTATGAGCCGATTCCTTCATAACATCACCAAGCGAGCCGGTCAACTCAACTTTTCCGGTGCCCGGTACACAGGCAACCTCCAACTGCAGTAATTCACCGCCAACACTTGTCCAAGCCAAGCCATTGACTAATCCGATTTCGTCTTGTTTTTGTAATACATCAGGCTTATACTTTTCGGTGCCGAGCATCTCGTGAAGTGTAGCTACGTCAACCTTCACCTTGCTCTCGCCCGAAACGATTTTAGCGGCTGCCTTGCGGCAAACCTTCGCAATTGTGCGGTCAAGACGGCGAACACCGGCCTCACGCGTATATGCATCAATAAGCTTATATATAGCCTCATCAGTAATTTTTACTTGTGATGAACTAAGACCGACAGCTTTTATCTGCTTTTTAATAATGTGTTGCTTTGCAATCTGAAACTTCTCCTCACGCGTATAACTGCCAAGCTCAATTAGCTCCATTCGGTCTAATAACGGTGCAGGAATTTCCCCCGAATCGTTAGCGGTAGTAATAAACAATGTGCGGCTTAAATCAAATGGCATATCAACATAATGGTCAAAGAATGTACCGTTTTGCTCACTGTCTAAAATTTCAAGCATAGCCGATGAGGGGTCACCCTTATAAGATGAGCCTAACTTATCAATTTCATCAAGTAAAATCACGGCATTAGAACTGCCCGCCTGTTTTACTGCATTGATAATTCTGCCCGGCATTGCACCGATATATGTTTTTCTATGACCGCGGATTTCAGCCTCATCACCGACACCGCCTAAGGCAACACGGGCATATTTTCGGCCCATACATTCTGCAACCGATTTCACAATCGAGGTTTTGCCTACACCCGGAGGACCTACAAGACAAATAATTTGTCCTTTAACCGCAGGAACAAGAGTATGTACAGCCAAAAGCTCAATTATACGCTCTTTTACCTTTTTAAGACCGTAATGCTCGCGGTCAAGAATTTTCTGTGATTTTACCAAATCAATTTTACCATCGGTATAAACACCCCAAGGTAAAGAAAGACAGGTATCAAGATAATTCAATACAACGGTTGCCTCGTGCGAACCGGAGGGCATTTTTTGATACCTATTAACCTCATCACGAAGTCTTTTTTTAACCTCATCTGAAGCATTAAGCTGGTCAATTCTACGGTAGTATTTTTCACATTCTTCCTCAGCGCCCTCATTACCGTAAAGTTCCTCATTAATAACCTTTAACTGTTCACGAAGATAATATTCACGCTGATTTTGGTCGATGTTACCCTTGACCTTTTCATTTATTTTGGCATCAATAGCCATAATCTCTTTTTCACGTTTTAATAAGGTAATAACTAACTGTAAACGTTTTTTAGGATTAAGCTGCTCCAAAATATACTGCTTATCATCATAATCCACCGGTAAATTATGTGTAATAAAATCAGCCAAATGACCAATATCTTCGCTAGCCACAACCTCCATAATAACATCAGGCGGAATTTTAGGCGCAGTACGAGCGAAATTATCAAAAGCAGACTTTGCATTGCGCAAAAGTGCCTCATTATAATTTTGACGGCCCTTTATCGTCTCATCATCCAATTGGACAATATCAGCATACAAAGCCGGCTCGGTATTAGTAATACACTTTAATTCGGCACGGTAACAACCCTCAACAAGAACACGAACTACGTCCCCTTGCACACGGACAATTTGACGGATTTTTGCCACACAGCCAATATTATATAGGTCATTTTGCAACGGCTCTTCAACTGATATATCACGTTGAGTCACAAGAAAAATATGGCGGTTTGCTGCCATTGCAATGTTAAGTGCCTCAATCGACTTTTTTCTTATGACATCAAAATGCACAACTGTTTTAGGGTATACAACGATACCTCTTAAAGCCATTGTAGGTATATTAAAAATTGGTTCAATATTGTTTTGCATTTAAAAATTTCATCCTTTAAAGTATTAGTCTTGTAATTATACTATAACGGGAATAAATTTGCAACTAAATATATTTAAAATTAATCAATTGGCAATATTTTTGTATTACTTTTAACCAAAAAAACTAAATCCCCTGCCGAAAATCACTTGCGGCAGAGGATTTTGTAAATTATCTTGAATTCTTGTTAATCATATCGCGGTACAAATCCCAGAGCTTTTGGGAAAGGTCAACGTAATATTTATGCGGCTTTTCAAAACGCTGAACCTCTTCCCATAAGGATTCAACCTGCTGTTCACGGTAATCACGAATTTGTGTAGCATCAGGACATTTATAAACAAGTCCACCATTTTTGAAAATAGGCACCTGCAACGGTCTTGCTATAAAATCGTAAACAATCTTTCGTTTCCAGGTAAACTCAGGGTCAAAAATTTCATAATCCTTGGTATCGTCAATTTCTTCATCGTGTAAGGTTATAACATCGGCAATTGCCTTACCGCTATCCCTGTCAAACAGTCTCCATGACTGCTTAAAGCCCGGCAAGGTTATTTTTGATGTGTTTTCACTTAATTTAATTCGAGGAATAATATTACCGTCCTTATCCTCAACACCGGAAAGCTTATAAACACCACCAAAAACTGCTTCACTTGACGAGGTAATAAGCCGTTCTCCAACACCGAACATATCAACCTTAGCACCCTGCATAAGCATATCACGTATAAGGTACTCATCAAGCGCATTTGAAACACAAATAGCACAATCAGGATAGCCTGCATCATCGAGCATTTTTCTTGCACGCTTTGACAAGTAGGTTATATCTCCGCTATCTATTCTGATACCTAAAGGTCGCTTGCCCTGTGGCTTTAAAACCTCATTAG
>JAZSCC010000245.1:0-9307 GCA_045602685.1 Acutalibacteraceae bacterium
TTTTTACTGTTTGTTGTTTCCTGTGTTTTAGAACGGGAATTACCGTAAGACTTTTTGCCTGTTTTTGTTTTGTTAACCCTCGTTTCATTAAAATCAGCATTTGTTTCGTTATATTTTTTCGTACCGTTGTTGACCTTCTTCTTTGGCTTTTGGGCATTTTTCTTTAAATTTTCTGCCATTAAATAAACTCCTTTTTAAAAATAAAACAATCAAAATCAAATATATAGTATATGTATATTGCAAAATAATATATTTATTAAATTTTCAAAAATTGCACATTTATACAGATTATATTTTACTCTAATTTAAGCTTAATGTCAAGGGTAGTTAACAGTTTTAGATATACATAAAATATTATTACAACCATAATAAAATTTTAAACAAAACAACTGCTTAATTTCTTAAAAAACAAAAAAACTCCCAACCTTAGTGGTTGTACTTTAAAGGAAAGAAAAACTCTCTGCTGAAATTCAGCAGAGAGTTTTTCATACACATATTTATTTGTTTTTTAAAATAGCTTTTGTAGTCCTAATCACTTCGGTAATTGATTTTAGTTCTTCGGGAGAGCAATCAAAAAGAATTTCATCAATCATCTTGATTGAAACATGGGAACTTTTAACTAAACTGCCATATGCAATTTCATCAAGTGTAACTCCAAGAGCGTTTGCAATATTAACGAGTGTTGGTAAGCTGAGTTTAGTTGCTGCTCGTTCAATATGAGAAATGTTAGAGGGTTCTACTCCTGATTTCTCTGCCAGTTTAGCTTGTGTCCAACCTTTTGCTGAACGAATCTCTTTTATGCGATTACCAATTAAATTATAATCAATACTCATAGTATTCACCTCATAATTTGCATTAATATTATTGTATATCCCATTCGGATATGTTAAAATAACGCATATATCCTAATAGGATACCGAATAATATTTTTCGGCGTTTATTAGGAAAATTATGCGTGAGGTGAGTATATTGGTAGAAAATACCTGTTGCTTCTTCGGTCATAGAGATATAAACGAAACCGAAGAACTGAAATCAAAACTTGTTGAAATTATTGAAAAACTGATTGTAGACGAAAACGTTGATACTTTTCTTTTCGGGAGTAAGAGTGATTTTAATAACCTCTGCCTTGAACTCGTAACCGGAATAAAAGAAAAATACCCGCACGTAAAACGAATCTACGTACGGGCGGAATATCCGGATATAGACGAGCGATATACAAACTATCTTTTAGAGAGATACGATGATACTTACTATCCTGAACGTATCCGCAACTCTGGACGCGCATCTTACGTCGAGCGTAACTATGAAATGATAAATAAGAGCAAATTTTGCATAATCTACTATGACGAACAGTACGCCCCAACCACCCGCAAAAGCGGCACCAAAATCGCTCTTGATTATGCCATAAAGAAACGTAAAAATATTATCAGCGTATTATAATTCACAAGAAATAAAATAAAACAAAAAGATGCACGAAAATTTCGTGCATCTTTTTTACTATCCCTTAAAGTACAACCCTGACGGTTGCAAGGTTTTAATTATACTTTTTTAAAATCTATTAGATTTCTGCGAAGTACTTAATGGTGCGAACCATCTGGCTGGTGTAGGAGTTCTCGTTATCATACCAAGAAACAACCTGTACCTCATAAAGGTCATCAGCAATCTTAGCAACCATAGTCTGAGTAGCGTCGAACAAAGAACCGTAACGCATACCGATAACGTCGGAAGAAACGATTTGGTCCTCATTGTAACCGAAAGACTCAGAAGCAGCAGCCTTCATAGCAGCGTTGATGCCTTCCTTGGTTACGTCTGTACCCTTAACAACAGCGGTAAGGATGGTGGTAGAACCGGTAGCAACCGGAACACGCTGTGCAGAACCGATAAGCTTGCCATTGAGTTCAGGAATAACAAGGCCGATAGCCTTTGCAGCACCGGTAGAGTTAGGAACGATGTTAGCAGCACCTGCACGTGCACGGCGGAGGTCACCCTTTCTGTGAGGACCGTCAAGAATCATCTGGTCGCCGGTGTAAGCGTGGATAGTGCTCATGATACCGCTCTGGATAGCAGCATAGTCGTTCAAAGCTTTAGCCATAGGTGCCAAGCAGTTGGTGGTGCAAGAAGCAGCCGAAATAATAGTATCGTCCTTAGTGAGAATTTTTTCGTTTACGCTGTAAACGACAGTGGGAAGGTCGTTGCCTGCGGGAGCAGAAATAACAACCTTTTTAGCACCGGCATCAATGTGAGCCTGGCTCTTTTCTTTTGAGCAGTAGAAACCGGTACACTCTAAAACAACGTCTACACCGATTTCACCCCAGGGAAGGTCCTTAGCGTCCTTCTCTGCATAAATTTTCAAAGTCTTACCGTCAACTGTAATGGTACCTGCTTCATCATCAGCAGAAACTGTGTGAAGATTCTCGCCGATGTAACCGCAGTAACCGCCCTGTGCTGTATCATACTTAAGAAGATTGGCAAGCATAGAGGGTTTAGTAAGGTCGTTGATAGCTACTACATCGTAGCCCTCAGCACCAAACATCTGACGAAATGCGAGACGGCCGATACGACCGAATCCGTTAATAGCAACTTTAACCATTGGTAGTTACCTCCTAAAATAATAATTGCAATTAGTATTTTATACTAAGTTGTCGAAATTTTCAAGTACTTTGTTTATTTTTTAACGAGATTTTGATAAATAATTTTTTATAATTTTTTTGTCACTGACATAACCGCCAACTAATGACTCAAAACCTATCATTGATTTATGAAAAATCACAAACTATGAAATTCTATATCTATCAGATATAGCCGAATTTAATTCTTCTGTTATCGTTTCGGCAACTTTAAGCCCGTCTACCGCCGCCGAGGTTATGCCTCCGGCATACCCTGCTCCCTCACCTGCAGGATAAATACCTTCTGTAGAAGCTTGCCCTTTATCGTTTCTTAATATTCTTACAGGAGAAGAACTTCGGGTTTCGGGTGCTGTTAAAACTGCCGATGGTGAAGCAAAGCCCTTTATTTTGCGGTCAAAGGCAACTATACCCTCGCACAATGATTCAATAATAAACGACGGCAAAACTTTATTAATTTCTCCGAAAGTTACACCGGATTTTGCAGTAGGAGTAACTTTACCGTCTGAAACACCCGATTTCAAAAAGTCACCTAAACTTTGGCTTACGGGCAAACCCTTTCCCACAGCGAACGCCTTTTCCTCAATATTACGTTGAAAATACATTCCGTCCAGAGCGTCACCCTTAAAATAATCCTCAATACGTACGTCACAAAGTACCGCCGAGTTAGCATTCCTGCCGTCACGGGCACTGTTGCTCATGCCGTTTACGGCAACTCTGCCCTTTTCACTTGATGCATTTACCACCTCGCCGCCCGGACACATACAGAAGGTAAACACACCCCGACCGTTGCTTGCTCTGGTGGCTAATTTGTAATCAGCCGCACTAAGATTGGGATGTTTTGAAAACCTACCATACTGAGCTGAATCTATCAATTCCTGACTATGTTCGATTCTCGTACCTACGGCAAAGGGTTTGGGTTGCATTATAATGCCCATTTTTTGCAACATCAAAAACGTGTCTCTGGCCGAATGTCCGATACTTAATATCACACGGTCACATTCAAACTCCTTTGCACCATCCGGTGTTTCGGCAGTAACCGACTTTAACCTACCGCAAACGGTATTAATTCCGGTTAAACGGTGGCAAAACAACACCTCACCGCCGAGTTTTATTATTTCTTTACGGATTGATTTAACCACACGTACTAAAACATCGGTACCTATATGTGGCTTGGCATCGTATAAAATGCTCTCGCCTGCACCATGAAAAGCCAAAATTTCAAGCACAGCTCGGATTCTTTTATCCTTGATTCCGGTATTGAGCTTACCGTCCGAAAAAGTGCCTGCACCGCCCTCGCCAAACTGAATGTTTGAGTTCACATCCAACTCATTGGTTTCAAAAAAGCTGTTAACGTCGGCAATTCTGCTGTCAACATCTCTGCCACGCTCCAAAACAATAGGATTTAAACCCGCTTTGGCCAAGCTTAACGCCGCAAACATACCGCACGGACCAAATCCAACCACAACAGGCCGCTTATGATGACCGAAAACTTTTTTGAATACATACGGCTGTTCATTATAAATCTCGGCATCTTTGGTTTTAAGGCTTTTTAATACCTTACAGTCATTCTCAGTCTGTAAAAGTACAGCACAATTAAAAATTATATCCTCTTTTTTTCGAGCATCAATTGACTTTTTATAAAGCCTAACCGATTTTATACCGTCAACCTTTAAGATTTTGCATATTTCTTGTTTCAAATTGTTAAAATCGGTGTCAATCGGCATTTTTATATTTCTTACTATCAGCATTTTTCTAAAAATTCCTTAAGTCCGAGTGCTGCCGCATTTGCACTTGCCCAACAAAATGCAAGGTTAAACCCGCCGCAGTCGCCGTCAACATTCAAAACCTCACCCACAGCAAACAAGCCCTTAGCCTTTTTTGACATGCAATTATCAAAAAACTGTGCCGTTTGTGCACCGCCTGCTGTCACCTGTGCATTTTCAAAACCGGTTGTGCTTGTAACCTTAAACCTCCAGGATTTAAGTGTTTCGGCGACTTTTTCGACCGACTTTTCACTCATTTCACAACACGGTGAATTAATATTCAATCCAACCGATTTTAACATAACCTGACTTAACCGTTTATTAAGAAAACCTACAAACAATTCACCTAGAGCACGGTCGCCGAAAGTAGCAATACGACGGATTATTTCGTCTTGTATTTCGGTTTTGGTCATATCCGGTAAAATATCAAGACAAATTTCCGCATTTTCACCCTCTGCCAAACGTGACACCTGCAAAACAGGAGGGCCGGATAAACCGTAATCGCAAAACAGCACCTCACCGTATTCGGTACGAACTCCGTGGTTTGATGAAAGGGTGACATTAGCCATAATCTTTATTCCCTTTAATTGCCGAACAATCTCAGGAGTAGTTTTTATCTGCACAATTGAAGGAAAAAGCTTTTCGATTTTATGCCCCATTGACCTTAAAAAAACATATCCGTCATTAGAACCCAATCTTCCGCCTGCCTGTCCACCGCAAGCAACAACAACGGTACGGCAAACCACTTCTTCACCTTTAGTATAAACGCAAAAACCTTCTTGAATACGCTGGATTTCGGTTACCTTGCAGTTGACACATATTTTAACTCCCAATTCCTCGGCACGATAACGCAAAGCATCAACCACAGAGCCTGCCTGAAGCGATTTCGGATAAACCTTGCCGTCCTCAAGTTCACAAAACAAAACCCCTAAATCCTTAAAAAAGGACTTTTGAGCCTCAAATCCGAAGTTGTTTATTAAACGCTCGGCAAAGTCACTATCACCGTGATAATGCCAAGCCGAAAGGTCAATATTTGAAATATTACACCGACCGTTTCCGGTAATTAAAAGCTTACGTCCGACACGGTCACTGCCTTCAAGTATTAAAACCTCTGTCTTAGGTGACATCTGTTTTAACCTGACCGCTGCCATAAGTCCTGCGGCACCGCCGCCGATTATCACTGTATCCGTCATACTTCACCACCTATGTTTTTATTAAGTATACACTCAAAATCCGTTCAAGTCAAATACTTCTCATATTTCAATTTTTCATCGCAAATACGAACCGCCGCCGTACTGAAATTCAGCACAGCGGCGGCTCGTTGTATGGGGATGAATATGGGTGGGCAAATTAAAAAAGAAAATAAACAACAACTACTTATTAATCAAATATTTATTTTCTGTTTGGGAATACGAATCGTATATTCTATGTAACTCTCGGTTTCACTTCTTTTGGACTCGGCATCCACACCCGAACGCCTCATTGAACCAATCATTTTGGAAATTGAATTAGTAAAAATTTTTATATCACCAATTATGCATTTGCGGTCCGGACATTTTCTGACTGTAAGCGGTGCCAGAATATTGTTAACCAAATCCTCAGTTTCTGAAACCGTAAGCTGTTCGGCTAAAGTTCGGTTTATAACCTCATCCCGACGTTCTTCGGGCAGCCTGATAAACGCTCTGGCGTGGCGTTCGGTCAGTTTTCCGGCTGTAATACGCTCACGCTGTTCGCGGGAAAGCTTCAAAAGTCTCAACTTATTTGATAAGGTTGACTGTGCCATACTTAAACGTTCGGCGACCTCAGTCTGAGAAAGTGAGAACTCGTCCATCAATCTTTTTATACCGTCGGCCTCTTCGAAAAAGCTTAAATCGGTTCGCTGAATATTTTCAATCAGGCACATCAAGGAGCACTCACGGTCGTTAGCCTTTATTACTACACAAGGCACCGTTTTTAATCCGGCCATAATGCTGGCTCTGAGCCGTCGCTCTCCCGAAATGAGTTCATATCGTTCACCCAACCGTCTTACCGACAAGGGTTGAATTATTCCATTTTGCCGAATACTTGCCGAAAGTTCTAAAAGCTCATAATAATCAAACTCTCGTCTTGGTTGGAACGGTGACGGAATTATTTTATCGGGCGGAACGCTGATAAGCTTGCGGTCGTTTCGTTTTCGGTCCAGTAGCATCGCGTTTCCTCCTCTCACTGCAAGTAAAATTTACCATATTTTACCACAAAAATCAAGAAAAACAAAATACAAAAAACGGACAGAAAACTGTCCGTTTTTACATTTTATAAAGGTTGTTTTGAAATTTTACCTGGGTTTCGCGGATACTTTGTCGAGGTTTGCGAAATCTTTTTTACATTTATTATGCCTCTTAAGCCTAAATCACCTAAATTAAACATATCTTTTTTAAATAAAATACCACCCAAAGTAGAAATGGCATTGTTAGCCTCGACTGTTTCTTGCTCTGCCGAAGCTCCCTTCATCGCAATAAACGAACCTGAGACCTTAACAAACGGCAGGCAATATTCTGTCAAAACCCGCATATTTGCCACCGCACGTGCAACGGCAAAATCATAGCCCTCCCGTTGATTATCGGTAATATCCTCCGCACGAGAATGAATACATGTAACATCCAAATCCAACTCGCTGCACAATGTCTCTAAAAAAGTAATGCGCTTAGCCAACGAATCCATTAAAGTGAGTTTTATATCAGGGCGGGCAATTTTCATAACCACTCCGGGGAAACCTGCACCTGTGCCTATGTCAATAACAGATGCGCCTTTTGGAATTTCAACATATTTAAAAATCATCAAACAATCTAAAAAATGCTTGATTGCAATGCCCTCGGGGTCTAAAATTGCAGTCAAATTAATTTTTTGATTCCATTCTACTAACAGTTCAGCATATTTTTTCAGCCTTTCAAGTGCAAGGTTATCTAACTGCAGAAAATCATTACAGCCATCGGTCACTAAATTTAACGGAAGTTGCATTTTGTCCTCCTAATATTTCTTTAACCACTCGCATAATTATTGTTCAAGGAGTGATTTTATGATTATATATACAGTCAAAAACGGTGATACACTTTACAATATTGCCCGAGAATTCGGCGTTACGGTGGCCGAGTTAGAACGCTTTAACGGTCTGCCTGATGAAAACCTTTTAACAGTAGGTCAAGACGTACTTATCCCCGTTTCAGGCTCAATCCACCGTGTAACAAACGGCGAATCACTTTACAGCATTGCCTCCCAATACGGAATACCACTCGACAGTATTATTAATGCAAATCCCGATATAAGACCTCCGTACACCATATACCCCGGGCAAATAATTAAAATTCCCGAGCCTGAAACCAAGCGCACGATATCGGTCAACGGTTATGCATACCCAAGTATCAACCGTAATGTGCTGCAACAGACACTGCCCTATCTCACATTTCTTTCAATTTTCAGTCACCGCGTTACTATGGACGGAAATCTGGATAACCTGAATGACTCTGAACTTATAAAAATTGCCAAAACGGCACGTGTGGCACCTGTTATGGTTATTACCAACACCGAACAAGGCGGCGGATTCAGCAGTGAAGTTGCACACGCAGTACTTGAGACAACCGAAACAAGAGAAAATCTTATAAATAACGTTGTTTCGACTGCGACAAGAAAAGGATATTTGGGCGTTGATGTTGACTTTGAATACATCTACCCGGGTGACCGTGAACTGTATAACAGTTTCCTTTCGGAATTAAAGGCTGAATTACAACCTCGGGGACTTACGCTTTCAACTGCGATTGCACCTAAAATTTCAGCAACGCAAGCAGGTACGCTTTACGAGGCGCACGACTATGCTTTCCACGGTTCGATAGTTGACTACCTGATAATAATGACCTATGAATGGGGTTATCTTTACGGGCCTCCAATGGCGGTAGCACCATATAATGAGGTAAAAAAAGTACTCTCCTACGCTGTAACCGAAATACCGAGCAGGAAAATACTAATGGGTATGCCCAACTATGCGTACGACTGGACACTTCCGTTCGAGCAAGGACGGCCGGCCGAAATACTTTCGATAAACGAAGCAGTTTTAAGAGCCGACAACCTGGGTGCAGAGATACAATTCAATGAAAACAGTCAGGCACCGTTTTACGAATACTTTCAAAACGGTGCAAATCACATTGTTTGGTTCGAAAACGCGCGAAGCACTGCCGCCAGACTACAGTTAGTAAATGACTTTAACTTAGGTGGCTTAAGTTACTGGACGGTTAACCAATTCTATGCTCAAAACTGGCGAGTTGTAGACAATATGTTTAACATCAGAAAGGTTCTGTGATTACACGCTCGGATTATCCGGCGCATCTTCAAAAACAGCTTCCTCACAATCATTATCCAAAAGTCCTAAGCTACGGCGTTTTTCAATATCCTCATCAGGATGTTCCTCATAATAAGGGTCGATAATGTATTTTTTAACCTCAGGGAAAACATTAAACTGAATCAGGAACATTCTGAATGACGGAAATAAAAACACACTGAACATTATGACAATCGGCAAACCAACATCGGGATTAATTGCAAACGCCCAGAACATTGCTATATAAATAAAGGACAAAACAATGCCAATAATAGCGTTATGCTTAATACCCAAAGTGGCGAAAAGCCAAGAGTTTTTAAAAATTGTTTTAACTTTAAAATCAAAAGTAATCATCAGCGTATACTGATAAAACTTGGCGAAACTGAAAGCAGTATAAAAGAACATTCCCACAGCAAAAATGACTGCCGCAAATATTTTGTTTATGTAACCGTTCATCCAAAATATTATGAGTACATAAAAATTAGTTGCCAAAACGCTGAAAATCAAAAGATTAATTATACCTAACGGTAAAGCCTTTTTCCAATTTTTCTTTATGGCATCAAAAAAAT
>JAZSCC010000246.1:0-4189 GCA_045602685.1 Acutalibacteraceae bacterium
TTAATTTAATATACGTCAATAAAGTACTGTTTTAGGGACTATAATAATGTTATTATATACTTGCAAGGTGAATAAAAAATATAAATAAGCCTTGACAAAATGCATTTGATATGCTAAAATAAGGTATCGAACAAATGTTCGAAAGGAGAAATGGGAATGTTTATCTTACAAACTGTTTTTGAATTCTTAGTTGCAGGCTTTATAATTTGGGGCCTTTTTAACGAAAATAAGCTCATTAAATTTGAAGACCGTGTTATCGATTCGGTCAAAATACACCTGAACAAGAACGCCAAAAACCGCAATATTTACCACCACGAATCACACCATCAGCATGATGACCGCACCTGTGCGTAACTCCCTTTACTATTGTCTTTTCATCACTTCCAATCTTTATTTTACACAACGCAAGACCGAGGATTTTTTCTTTGGTCTTGCGTTGTTTTTATTTGATGTAGCTTGCTGTATAATTGCTCAAAAAATTAAAGAAATATATATTTTTCTTCCATATCCTCTTAAAATATGATATACTTCATATATACTTTTGCGAGAGGAAGTCTAATTTGAAGGAACTCATCAGACTTATAAAACATAAGAAAATAAAAGCGCTGTTCAGAGCGCGTACCCACAATACGTTTATACAATTCTTTCGCTACATTTTTGTAGGTGGATTAGCAAATATTGTTGATATGGCTTGTTTGTGGTTATTATATAGTAAACTTGGGGTCCCTGAATATGTTGCGGTTGCTATATCCTTTTTGATTGGCTTGATTGTAAACTATATCTTGTCAATACACTTTGTTTTTGTCGGCATTTCGCATCACCATGACCATTCGATAAAATTTTCGGTCTATTTCACTATAGGCACTATCGGTTTAGGACTAACCGAACTGTTTATTTTTATACTAGACAACACTCTAAACTTTCATTATATGCTGGCAAAATTCCTGACAACTTTGCTTGTATTTCTTTGGAACTTTAGTGCAAAAAAACATATTCTCTATAAGAAGCCCAAAAACGAACAATAAACAATAAACAATAAATTACAAACAATAAACCCCGCCAAAACGGCGGGGTTTTAGTTTTACTAAAGTTAAAATTACTTTTTAGCGGCAATAGCCTGCTTGGCCTTTTCAACAATGTCCTTGGCACGAAGACCGAAAATATCAAGCAGGGTATTTGCAGGGCCTGACATACCGAAGGTATCCTGAACTCCAACCTTAACTACCGGAACGGGATATGTTTCGGTAACAACCTCGGCAACGGCTGAGCCAAGTCCACCGATAACCGAATGTTCTTCGGCAGTAACAATAGCACCGGTTTCCTTTGCAGCCTTTTCAATAATCTCACGGTCAATCGGCTTAATTGTAGCAATATTTATAATTCTGGCAGAAATGCCCTCGGCAGCCAATAAATCATAAGCCTCCAAAGCCTCTTTAACCATAAGACCTGTAGCAATAACGGTAACATCGGTACCGCTTTTTAATTCGACACCTTTACCTATTTCAAACTTGTAACTGTCATCAAATACAACCGGAACGGCAAGTCGACCGAACCGCATATAAACAGGACCGTCCATCTCGGCGACAGCCAAAACTGCCTGACGGGCTTCGACTGCATCGGCAGGATTGATAATGGTCATACCCGGAATAGTACGCATCAAGGCAATATCCTCGCAGCATTGATGAGTAGCACCGTCCTCACCAACCGAAATACCGGCGTGAGTAGCACCAATTTTAACATTCAAACGGGGATAACCGATTGAGTTCCTGACCTGCTCAAAAGCACGTCCTGCAGCAAACATAGCGAACGAGCTTGCAAAAACCATTTTACCGGTAGAAGCAAATCCTGCAGCAATTCCCATCATATTTTGCTCAGCAATACCACAGTTATAAAAACGTTCAGCGCAAGCCTTTTTAAAGGTTCCTGTCTTGGTAGCGGCGGCAAGGTCAGCATCCAAAACGATAAAATCGTCTCTCTTTTCAGCAAGTTCTACTAAAGCGGCACCGTAAGCGTCACGTGTAGCAATATTTTTTACTTCACCCATTTTTCTCTCTCCTTACCACTCATTAATCTAACTCTGCAATTTTGGCATCTAACTCAGCCAATGCTGCCTGAGCCTGCTCATCGTTCGGACCTGCACCGTGCCAATTAACCTGATTTTCCATAAATGAAACATCTTTACCTTTAATTGTATTGGCAATAATAGCAGTCGGCTTATCAATACACTTTTCAGCAGCGGCAACTGCGGCTTCAATTTGGTCAAAGTCGTGACCGTCAATAACTATGACATTCCAATTAAATGCCTCAAACTTTTTATCAAGCGGCAGCGGAGAGTTAACCTCTTCCAAGGTACCGTCAATCTGTAAATTATTAAGGTCGACAAATACGGTCAGATTGTTAAGTTTCTTATGAGCGGCAAACATAGCAGCCTCCCAAACCTGACCTTCTTCCGACTCGCCATCGCCAACAATTGCGTAAACACGGTAATCTTCACCAAAGTGCTTAGCCGAAAGTGCCATACCTGCAGCTGCCGAAATACCCTGTCCTAATGAGCCGGACGACATATCAACACCGGGGATTCCCTTTTTGTCAGGGTGACCCTGCAACATAGCATATGGTTTACGAAGCTTTTCAATCTCCTCAACCGGAAAAAATCCGCGAACAGCCAAAACACCGTAGAGACCGGGTGCGGCGTGTCCTTTAGATAAAACCAAACGGTCACGCCCCTCCATCTGAGGATTCTTCGGGTCAATATTCATTTTATCAAAATACAGATATGTTAAAATATCCGTACAAGATAAACTTCCGCCCGGGTGACCGGATTTGGCACGATTTGTACCAATAATGACCTGCCTTTTAGCCTGTAAGGAGTATTTTCTTAATTCCTTTTTTCTTTGCTCATTCATTTTGGACCTCCGAAAAGTATATTATATTTCCTTTAAATCTTTTAAAAACAAATTAAAATATTCGGGAATATCAGCAGTAAATTCCATATATTTATTGGTCTTGGGATGTATAAATCCGATAAGTCCCGCGTGCAAGCACTGACCTTGAAGTGAAGTTATAACCTTTTTGGGCCCGTATACCGAATCACCTGCCAACGGATGTCCCAATGATGCCATATGAACCCTAATCTGATGGGTACGTCCGGTTTCAAGGCGACACTTGACATAGGTAAATCCTTCAAACCGCTTTATAACCTCATAATGAGTTACCGCCGGTTTCGAATTAACGTATACAACCGCCATCCGCTGTCGATTTTTCGGGTCACGCCCAATTGGCTCATTAACAGTGCCTATATCCTGCTTTAAATTGCCGTAGACAACAGCCCTATATTCTCTGGTAAAGGAATGTTCCTTTATCTGCTCGGCCAAGTGGCGATGCGACGTATCATTTTTTGCAACAATCAACAATCCGCTTGTATCTTTATCAATCCGATGCACAATGCCCGGTCTCATAACACCGTTTATGCCCGACAAACTGCCTTTGCAGTGGTATAGTAAGGCATTAACCAACGTACCGTCAGGATTGCCCGGTGCGGGATGCACTACCATACCCTTAGGCTTGTTAACAACCAACAGTTCCTCATCCTCGAACACTATATCAAGCGGAATGTCCTGCGGTAAAGCCTCAGGCTCGGTCAGTTCCGGCATTTCAACTATAACCTTATCTGTCAACGCAATCTTGTTACTTTTTTTTGCTAATCTACCGTTTACCGTCACCTTTCCGGCTTCAATAAGTTCTGTTGCTAATGACCTTGAAATATCAAGTTCACTTGATATATAAGCGTCAAGCCGGACACCGTCAACACTTGAAATAAGTATCTCAGTTGTCATTATTATCTTTTCCTACCTCGGCATTTTGAGCCTCAATAGCACTGTCTGACTCGGCATTAATTTTGTCAATACCGTTTTTACGACGGGCATCCACAATAAAGTCAATAATAAAATACAACAATATTAAGCCTGCACCAACACAAACCGCAATATCGGCAACGTTAAAAACAGGGAATTGGAAAAACCCGAATTCAATAAAATCCACAACATTGCCACCACGGAAAACACGGTCAATAAGATTACCGATGCCGCCGCCTAAGACTAAGCAAAGAGCCCAAAACATACAATTACTGTTAAAGGTCTTTCTGATAAGCAAGCCTATGCAAATTATTATAATAACACACGTTATCGTA
>JAZSCC010000247.1:0-5930 GCA_045602685.1 Acutalibacteraceae bacterium
AACGGTTAAATCAATTATAAACAAATTACCTGATTATATGGATGGAAAGGTGCGTTTGATTGAGGTTACCGGCGGTAATCGTACTACGCCGTTAAGCCGCGGTTTTGAGGTGGCAAACGGTCGGTACATTTCAATTTTAGATGACGATGACTTGGTTTTCGATAACTGGGTTGAGGCATTTCACTCCTTAGAGGAGGGAAATGCAGGTAAGATACTTCACTCTTACTGTGTCGCGCAGGATTGGAAGGTCTACGAAAATGCTGAGGGGCAAAGGGTTTTGACATCAATTTCGGGATTTAAGATGGTATACTGCTCTGATTTCGAAATGATTGAGCAATTATCGGTGAACCGTTGCCCTACATTTAGTCTTGCTTTCCCGAGTTTTGTTTATAATGTATTGGGGCTTCGGTTTGATGAGAGTCTTACCACCACTGAGGATTGGGATTTCCTTATGAAATGTGCATTCATCTGTGGTGTTAGTGATGTTTCTGAGGTCACGGGAATTTACCGTATGTGGATAAACGCAGAAAGTTCGGCGACCTTGCATTCTAACAAGGAATGGAAGAAAAATCACGCTTACATTCAAAATAAATTTTCTTCTAAGCCATTGCTTATTCCCGGCAATGAGGTTGGCGGTCTTACGTTTAATGCAGATTCGGCTGATAAAGATAATGCCAAAATTCGTGAGAATATGGTACTTGTGGATGATGGCTCCGGCTTCGGTACACATAAGCCGTTAAAATTGGAATTCACCTGTGAAAACGGTATGTGGACAGTAAACTGTACCGATGTTGCAAAGTATAAAGGTATAGTTGCGGTACGACTTGACCCTGTGGCTAGCGGAACGGTAACCTTGACCGATTTTAAGGCTGAGTTTATTGATACTGACGGTAATACGGTCAGCGCTAAGATTCATAGGGCACGCACCAACGGTGTTTTCTCCAAAAATAATATTATTTTTATGGGTAATGACCCACAGGTTAAGGTAGAACTTGAGCGAAAGTCCGATTTAGTTTCGGCGAAATTTAAGTTTAAAATATTGTATGATGTGCCGGAGAATTTCTTTAAATTTGGAGTTATTAAATATCTTACTAAACGATGGGTTACCTCGGTATACCGACGTTTAAGAACATCACTTTGGAAAATCAAACATATTGCAAAATAAAAAAACGGGAGCTTTGCTCCCGTTTTTTATTTTAGGATTATTCCGCCGCCCAAAACACAATTGCCGTCATAAAATACGGCTGATTGGCCTGCCGTTGCGGCACGTTGCGGTGTTTTAAACGTCACATTGGCAATGCCGTTATCAATAGTTACCGAAGCGGGTTGTTCAATGTGTCGGTATCGAATACGTACTGAACATTCAAAATTGGTTGGCGGATGTGAAAATGCAATCCAGTTAAGATTCCCTACCGTTAGGGTGTTACTGTATAACTCAGCATCCTCGCATAGCGTAACCTCGTTGGTGATAACGCATTTTGATTTCACATACATCGGTTTGCCTAAAGCAATACCTAAGCCCTTGCGCTGACCGACAGTGTAGCGAATCAAACCCTGATGTTGACCTAATACCTCACCGTTAGTATTTATAAAATTGCCTTTTGGGTAGGTTTTGTCGGTATATTGCTCGATTACCTTAATATAGTCGCCATCCGGTACAAAACAAATATCCTGACTGTCTTTTTTTCGGGCGGTAACGAGGTCTAAGTTTTCAGCAATGGCTCGGATTTCATCCTTATTATAGTTGCCTAAAGGAAACAAGGTTCGGCTCAATTGTTCTTGTGATAGCGAATAAAGAAAATAGGATTGGTCTTTAGATACTGTTTCGGCCTTTTTTAGAACATACCTGCCGTTTGATTCCTCAATTTTAGCATAGTGCCCCGTTGCAACAAAGTCACAGCCTAATTCGGCGGCTTTTTCGTGTAAAAGACCAAACTTCATTTCGCGATTGCACAAAACACAAGGGTTGGGTGTTTCACCTTTTTCATAACTTTCGATAAAGGTGTCAATAATTCTTTCACGAAACTCTTTTCGCATATCAAAGCAATAAAACGGAATTTGCAGTCGCTCGGCGACTGCCTGGGCATCGGCAATCTGAACTTCGGCGTTATCAAGCAGTTGCATTGTAGCACCTATACACTCATAACCGTTTTCCAACATTAAGTGAGCTGCAACAGATGAATCAACACCACCGCTTAAAGCAATTAATACTTTTTTATTCATCCTAACCTCAACATTTCATCGATAGAGGAAAGTGCCTTTGTTCTAATATCCTCATCAAGTATAATTTCTTCACCTGCAGTGCCTTTTGAACAATTGTAAATTTCGAGTAAAGTAGTAAGCTTCATATCGCGGCAAAGAAGTGCAGGTGACACAGGATAAAAAAGCTTATCGGGACATTCATACTGTAAATATTCAACAATGCTGTTTTCGGTGCCTATAATGAACTCTTTTTTATTGCTCTCTTTGGCGTATTTTATAATGGCGGTGGTACTACCTACAAAATCTGCATATTGAACCACTTCTTTTTGACATTCCGGGTGAACCAAGAATAAGGCTTTGGGATGTGCAGCTTTTGAACTTTCAACATCGGCTACTGTAACGCTTGCGTGATATGGACAACCGCCATTAACGGTAATGATATTTTTATCGGGACATTTTGAGGCTATATATGAGCCTAAGTTTATGTCGGGAATAAAAATTATATCCTTTTGGGGCAAGGCTTGCACAATCTTTAATGCCGAGGCTGAGGTGACACAGACATCACACACCGTTTTTAATTCAGCGGTAGTGTTTATGTAGGCAACCACGGCAGCACTTGGGTACTGCTTTTTAAGTTCCTTAATCGATTCAACTGTCATTTGCTCGGCCATAGGGCAACCGGCCTTTGGGGAAGAAAGGATAACCTTTTTTTCAGGAGAAAGAATTTTGACCGTTTCGGCCATAAATCTTACACCGCACATAATTATAGTTTTTTGAGGGGCCTTTGCGGCCTGTTGACTCAGTCCGAAAGAGTCACCCATAAAGTCGGCAACCTCAATTACCTCGCGCGATTGGTAAGCGTGCGCTAAAATGCACACATCTTTTTCTTTTTTTAGTTGCAGGATTTCATCCTGCATTTCACGTACCGTCATATTTTAGCATCCTTTTATAGTTAACTGCAATATATTAATTTGCATTATACCAAAAAAATAGCGAAGTGTAAAGTGGTAAATGTTTTATTGTTTCGGCAGGTATAAAAAATTACAGAAAATGTCACGTTAAAATATTTTGAAAAATTTGACAATTTTTTGAAAAATATGCTTGACATCTTGAAAAAACTGTTATATAATTTTATACTGCTTAAATAGTGGGTTAATGTGCGCTATAATACCCTTTAGTGACAAAAATTGTGCACAAAAATTTCACTAAATTATGTGGTTTGACGGCTTTTTTGGCTGTTACGCGTTTATTATGACAAGGAGTGATCAAAGCCTATGGCTCAGACGGTGAATGTTAAACCCGTTAAACTCGGAAAGAACGAAAGAATGACGTTCTCGAAAATCAATGAAGTTATTGATATGCCAAATCTCATTGAAATTCAGAAGAATTCTTACGAATGGTTCCTCGATCAAGGCCTTAAGGAAGTTTTTGAAGACATGTCTTCAATCACCGATTACACAGGTAATCTCGTGCTTGATTTTATAGACTATCGTCTGGATGACAAGCCGAAGTATACCGTTGCGGAGTGTAAGGAAAGAGATGCGACATATGCCGCACCGTTACGTGTTCTTGCACGCTTGCAAAATATGGAAACCGGTGAAATTAAGGAGAACGAGGTCTTTATGGGAGATTTCCCTTTAATGACTGAATCGGGCACCTTTGTTATTAACGGTGCAGAGCGTGTTGTTGTTTCACAGCTCGTTCGTTCTCCCGGTGTTTATTTTGATTGTGCGATTGATAAGTCGGGCCGCAGCCTGTTTTCTTCTACCGTTATTCCCAATCGTGGTGCATGGTTGGAGTATGGTACTGCTCAGGACGGAACTTTGAACGTCAGCATTGATAAAAACAGAAAGCTCCCGCTTTCTACCTTTGTACGTGCATTAGGCGTACAGACTAATTTCCAGATAAATGAGCTTCTCGGTGAGGACGAGCGTATGACCGCTACCTTTGAGAAGGATACCACCGTTGATACTGATTCGGCCTTAATCGAAGTATATAAGAAACTTCGTCCCGGTGAGCCGGCTACAGTTGAGGGTGCTCAGACTCATTTAGAGCAGTTGTTCTTTGATGACCGACGTTACGATTTGTCACGTGTCGGTCGATTCAAGTACAATAAAAAGTTGTCTATCAGTTCCCGTATTGTCGGGAAGGTTTTATCACGCCCTGTTGTTGACCCTATGACCGGTGAAATTTTGGCTGAAGTCGGTGAGACTATATCACGTGAAAAGGCAGCCGAGATGGAGAAGAAGGGCGTCAGCGAGGTTTACCTTGATGTTCTTGAGAACGAGGGAAATCGCGTTGAGGTTAAGGTTCTTTCTAACGGTATGGTTGACATTCGTGATTTTGTTGACTTTGACGTTACCGATTTAGGAATTAAAGAAAAGGTTGTATTCTCGGTTTTGAAGGACATCCTTGAAAACAACGAGGGAGATGCTGTCAAGGACGCTATTATCGATAATCTCGATGCTCTTTGTCCGAAGCACATTACCCTTGGAGATATTTTTGCATCGGTCAACTATTTCCTCGGTCTACCTCATGGTGTGGGTAATACCGATGATATTGACCATTTGGGCAATCGCCGCATTCGTTGTGTCGGTGAGTTGTTGCAGAATCAGTTCCGTATCGGTTTCTCCCGTATGGAACGTGTTATCCGTGAGAAAATGACACTTCAGGCTCAGGATATGGATGTTATTACTCCGCAGAGCCTAATTAATATCCGTCCTGTTGTGGCTGCTATTAAAGAATTTTTCGGTTCTTCTCCGCTGTCACAGTTTATGGACCAGACCAACCCGTTGTCTGAACTTACTCATAAGCGTCGTTTGTCTGCTTTAGGTCCCGGCGGTTTGTCGCGTGACCGTGCAGGATTCGAGGTTCGAGACGTTCACTACAGCCATTATGGCCGTATGTGTCCTATTGAGACACCGGAAGGTCCTAACATCGGACTTATTTCCTATCTTGCAACCTTTGCAAAGATTAATGAATATGGCTTTATTGAGACACCGTTCAGAAAGGTTGACAAGGCTACCGGCCGCGTACTCGATGAGGTTGTCTATATGACTGCCGATGAAGAGGACGATTATATTGTTGCTCAGGCTAACGAGCCGTTAGACAAGGATGGCCACTTTATTAACGAGCGTGTAAACGGTCGTTTCCGTGACCAGTTTGTTGAAACCAAGGGCGAAGAAATTGACTTTATGGACGTTTCTCCGAAGATGGTTGTTTCGGTTGCCACTGCAATGATTCCGTTCCTGGAAAATGATGATACCAACCGAGCACTTATGGGTTCGAACATGCAGAAGCAGGCCGTACCTCTTTTAAAAACCGAAAATCCTGTTGTCGGTACCGGTATGGAATACAAGGCAGCTATTGACTCCGGCGTTGTAGTATTGGCTAAAAATGCCGGTACTGTTGTTGCCGCTTCGGCTGATATGATTAAAATCAAGACCGCTTCCGGTGAGATTGATGAGTATGAACTTATTAAGTTCTTACGTTCTAACCATGGTACCTGCATTAACCAAAAGCCCATCGTAAACGTAGGTCAGGAGGTTATTGCCGGTGAGGTTATTGCCGACGGTCCTGCTACTGCGACCGGTGAAATATCTTTGGGTAAAAATGCCCTTATCGGCTTTATGACCTGGGAAGGATATAACTACGAAGACGCTGTTCTTATTAACCAGAAGTTAGTAAGAGAGGATATGTATACCTCAATTCATATTGAGGAATACGAT
>JAZSCC010000248.1:0-1702 GCA_045602685.1 Acutalibacteraceae bacterium
AGTGGCAATTTTGTACAACGCGGCGATACCGCTGTTATTTCTAAATTCTTAAGAACAAGACAAGCCTTGGAATGCGGTGTTGACCTGATAGTTGAGTTGCCTACCTATTGGGCTATGGCAACTGCGCAGAAATTCAGTGCAGGCTCAATCGAAATATTAGAAAATATCGGAATTGATACTCTGATTTTCGGAAGCGAGTGCGGTGACATTGAAAGAATAATGAAAACTGCATACTGCATACGTTCAAATGAATTCAAAACATATATGAGGGAAATGCTTGACAGCGGATTAACTCCGGCTAAAGCACGTGAAAACGCTGTTGAAAAACTTTGCGGCAATGGTGAATTATTACGTTGCCCTAATGACACATTAGCAGTAGAATACGTTAGTGCAGCAAAATCACTAAATTCTAAAGCAAAATTTATTGCGGTAAAACGGCAAGGCGTATTGCACGACAGCGGTGAAACTGACGGAGAGTTTTGCTCGGCTAGTGCTTTACGTGAAATGATACTTTCGGGAAGGATTGAGCGCACATCAAAATATATGCCCGAAAAAGCCTACGAAATTTTAAAGACTGCCTTTGATAACGGAAAAATTTCCGATATTAAAACACTTGAAACAACTATCCTATCAACATTACGGACAATATCAAAGGATGATTACAAAGCGTTGCCCGACGTTAGCGAAGGTATTGAAAACCGTCTGTTCTCTGCTGCGAGAATGGGTAGAACACTGCCCGAATTATTTGAATACGCTGCGACAAAACGCTATACCAACGCAAGATTGCGCAGATTGGTTTTATCTGCATTTTTAAAAGCAAGGGCTGAACAAATTCCGCAAACAGTACCGTACATTCGTGTTCTTGGCTGTAACGCCAAAGGTGCCGAAGTTCTGAAAATCGCACGTGAAAAATCTAAAATTCCGGTAATTATGCGGTCAACTGCTTTAAAAGACAATCAAACATTTGAGTTTGACGTGAAAGCAACCGACATCTACACCCTGTCACAAATTAATCCCGACCCCTGCGGTGAGGAATTCACCAATGGTGTAATAGTAAAAAAGAATTAGTTTAAATTTAAATATTCAATTATTTTAACAGCCGTTTTTTCAGGAATTCCCAGCCTTGTGATTTCCTCATTTGAAGCGGCTGTTATATTTTTTATGGTTTTAAAGTGAGATATGAGTTTTCTTGCAGTCACCTCACCTACTCCCTCAATTTCACAAAGCTTGAGTACGTTAGTGTTTCTTGAACGTGATTTACGGTGATAACCTATCGCAAAGCGGTGAACTTCTTCTTGAATTGTTGAAACCAAAGTATAAGCACTTCTATTGGCTTTGATTGCAATCTCACCGCCATCACTGGTAATGGCGCGCGTTTTGTGTTTAGAATCCTTAACCATACCGAAAACAGGAACATCAATACCCATTCTAATTAAAACATCGTTAACGGCAGAAAGTTGTCCTTTGCCGCCGTCTAATAAAATTAAATCAGGTAATCTGCCGAAGCCGTCAGTAGTTTCGGCATTTTTATATTCAATAAATCTCCGTTCTATAACCTCAGCCATAGAACGAAAATCATCCTGACCGCTAAACGATTTTATTTTAAACCTTTTATAATCCTTTTTGTAAGGTTTACCGTCACAAAACACCACCATACCGGCAACATTATCTTGACCTGAGGTATTGGAAATATCATAAGATT